>JAUMWZ010000182.1 GCA_030529405.1 Bacteroides sp.
TAGGAATAGCACAATAAGAGCACTTTCTATCACAACCTTCTGATATTTTCAAGTAAGAGTAGTGCTTAGGAGTAGTCAGTGTGCGCTCAATACTTATGTCTTTCTGATAAACCTTTCCTAAGTCTTGAAGTAATTGTTGCCAGTTGAACTTGCCATAGAACTTATCTACTTGAGGGATTTCTAAAGAAAGCTCCTCTAAATATCTCTCAGAAAGACAGCCCATAACATACAACTTTTTTATAGAGCCTTCTTCCTTCTTTTCTGCAAATTCAAGAACCATGTTGATAGATTCCTCTTTTGCATCTTTAATAAAACCACAGGTATTGATTACAACAATATCGCCTTGTGGGTTGTCAGAATCGTGTGCAACCTTATATCCAGCTGCCTCTAATTGTCTTATTAGCTTCTCTGAGTCCACCAAGTTTTTTGAACAACCCAGAGTTATTATATCCACTTCGTTTTTAAGCATTATTATTCTTCTCCAAACAATGAATTCACAAATTCATGTCTATTAAACACTTGTAAGTCGTCTATTCCTTCTCCCAGCCCAATGTATTTTACTGGTATCTTAAACTGTTCTGATATTCCTAGCACAACGCCACCTTTTGCCGTTCCATCAAGTTTAGTTATCGCCATAGATGTTACTTCTGTGGCTAGAGTAAATTGTTTTGCTTGTTCAAAAGCATTCTGTCCTGTCGAGCCATCTAACACTAACAGAACTTCATTTGGTGCATCGGGAACGACCTTTTTCATTACATTTTTAATCTTAGTAAGCTCGTTCATAAGTCCAATCTTATTATGCAAACGACCTGCAGTGTCTATTATTACCACGTCAGCATTGTTTGCTACTGCCGAACTTATAGTATCGTATGCCACTGCAGCAGGGTCAGATCCCATCTTTTGCTTTATCACTGGCACTCCAACTCGTTCTCCCCATATTACTAATTGTTCTACAGCTGCCGCCCTAAATGTATCGGCTGCACCCAGGAACACTGTTTTGCCATTCTTCTTAAACTGATGTGCTAATTTACCGATAGTAGTTGTTTTGCCCACACCGTTTACTCCTACCACCATTATTACGTATGGTTTTGTTGGCAATTCTCTTTCAAAGTCAGATGAGTTGTCTGAATTGTTTTCAACCAAAAGCGATGAAATTTCTTCCTTGAGTACGGAGTTCAGTTCCGATGCGTTTACATACTTATCTCTTGCAATCCTATCTTCTACCCTCTTGATTATCTTCAGTGAGGTTTCCACTCCTACATCAGATGTTATCAATATCTCTTCAAGATTGTCAAGAATATCTTCATCGACTGTTGATTTACCTATTACAGCTCTTTTGAGTTTTCCTAAGAAGCTCTCTTTTGTTTTAGATAATCCTTTGTCTAAGGTTTCTTTTTTTTCTTTTGAGAAAAAGCTAAAAAATCCCATAATCAACTATTTTTTAATGTCTAAACTAACTGCAAAGATAGTCAGAAAACAGCTTTGCATAGTTATAAAGAATATAAAAAAAGTTCTCTCACCAATATTGTTGGTAAGAGAACCTTCATATTACTTTGTTCAAAATATTCTTTGTTACTTCTTAAAGAAATCTTGTACTTTCTCATTAGGAACCATTTGTTCGTCAAAAACATAAGCTCCTGTCTTTGGCGACTTAACCATCTTTATAACTTTGGTGTAAGAGCGTCCTTCTTTACTTCCATCTTTCAGTGTTGCAACAACTTTCTTTGCCATAACTTATGTGACTTTTTTATTACTTAATTTCCTTATGTACTGTTACTCTTCTTAGAATTGGATTGTATTTCTTCAATTCAAGTCTTTCAGTAGTATTCTTTCTGTTCTTTGTTGTGATGTAGCGAGATGTTCCTGGCATTCCGCTTTCTTTATGCTCTGTACACTCAAGAATAACTTGTACTCGGTTACCTTTTGCTTTCTTTGCCATTATTTATATCCCTCCGTGTTTTAGCCTATTACTTTAATATTTTTCCAATCACAATAGCCTTTCGCTACCGCTTCAGTAAGGGCTGCATCAAGTCCCTTCTTATTGATAGTACGTAGTCCGTTAGCGCTAATGCTTAAGCTTATCCAACAATCTTGTTCTACATAGTAGAATTTCTTCTTAAATAGATTCACATCAAAAGTTCTCTTAGTTCTTCTTTTAGAGTGTGAAACGTTGTTGCCAATCATGGCTTTCTTTCCGGTAATTTGACAAATCTTCGACATTTCTATCTTGTTTTTATTGTTTTATTCTACACTTTCCGATAACAGGGTGCAAAGTAACTATTTTTACAAACACGAAACAAGAAAACTAACAAAATAATTGATAATCAAACTACACTTTTATTGAGTGATAAGAAAAAAAGAACACCAAAAACAATCGAGCAATAAAGATAAGCCAACACTTACGGGTGGCAAAAAGAATTTATATGCTCGAAACAATAGATATGATAAAAGCTTCTCTAAGGTGTATATACATAAGAAACCAACTATGCACAGTCAGAAAACAAACAATATATAGTTTAGAAACAGATTATATATACTTTATAAGTCAGCTGTATATGGTTTGTAAGCCAGATATATATGAATTAGGATAGACTGTTGTAATACGTAGAAGCTGAGGTTGATAGCGTTGCAGTAAAGATGTATATCGAGTTAATGGCGAAGGTGAATATGTGAGCGGGCAGAGACATCGGATAAACTCCAAGTAGAGAGTAAGTAAAAAGAACAGTCCGCTATGAAAGGAACTCTCCTATTCATAGCGGACTGTTTGTGTGTACTACACTTTTTAGCGTTATGATACCTTCACTTTCCAGTTTTTGTCTTTAAGCACTTGGCTGTTCTTTACTTTTTCGGCATCAGTATTACTCAATTGTAGAGTGCCCTCTGCTTTCCCTTTTCTGTTTGGCAGACGGCTGATGAGAGTGTTAACATCAACTCCTATTCTATAA
>JAUMWZ010000183.1 GCA_030529405.1 Bacteroides sp.
TAAAGATATCTTAATCAATCAAAAAGAATTTGCTGTATCTTATGCAGGAGAAATATTAGAGCTAAAAGTTACAGCTAACGTTGAATATGTGTTTGACTTTGGTGGTGTTGAATGGATAAAAGAAGTCACTCCAGACACTAGAGGTCTGCACGACCCTGTTGAAAGAACACACCAAATTCATGTGTCTACAAATCCTACAGATAGTAAGAGAGAGTGTAAGCTAACTATCAGAGAGAAGGATAATAGCGGACTAGTGAAACCTGTTGAAGTGACTTTTATGCAAAGTCCAGCAGGAGAGTTTTCTCCTTCAAAAACAGACCACTTTAAGACGGACATAAAACTGCATGTTCAAAGAGCAACAGCCTCTTCACAGCAAAATGGTAGTGGAGATATCAGATTTAGTCATGACAATAACAAGTCTACTATTTATCACTCAGCTTGGAATAATGGTGGAGAAAACTACTTTCCTATAACTTTAGAGTATTTCTTCAATAACGAGGACATGGATTACATTATTTACTTCCCTAGAACAGCAGGAAATGATAATGGTAATTTCAAAGAAACTAAGGTAGAAGTGCTTCATCTCGATGATGCAGGAGTGGAAAAATGGACAACAGTTGCTGATTATGACTTTGGAGGAACTAAATCTCCTACAAAGATTGTTTTTGAAAATAGACTTAAGAAGGTAAAGCAAGTTAAGTTCACAGTTAAGTCTGGTTCTGGCGACAGAAAAGGCTTTGCGAGCTGTTCTGAAATGGAATTTTATAGATATAATCCTGATTCTTTCGACCCATCGACATTGTTTAAGGACAAAATATGCTCTGAACTAAGAGAAGGTGTTACTGAAGAAGAAATATCTAAATGTAGCGATCCATTCTATAAGAATATAGCTTTGTTCATGCTCAAAGACAAATATCCTCGTGAGTTTAGAATAGCAGAGTTCAAAGCATATCCACACCCTAATGTAGCGGCTAATGAGTGTAAGACAAATGCTTATAGCTTGCTTGATAATCCAACGGGTATAAATGTTGAAGCAGGAACTAATCTTATTGTTTTTGCTGAAGGAATGAAAGGCTATAAGGTTAGTCTTAGAGTTATGAACCTAGACAAACCTGGTGGTGATGGCTTTCACGATGTTACAGAGTATCCTATATCTGAGGGACTTAATAACTTAAAGATGGAGAGAACAGGTCTTGCTTATGTTATGTATCATACTCCTAAGTTTGAGACTGCTCCAACAATTAAGATGCACTTTGCAACAGGTAACGTAAACGGTTACTATGATTTGGCTAAACATGGAGAGCCTAATGAATGGAATAGACTGATATCTAATGCTTCTTACAAGTATTTTGATGTTGTGGGAGAGCATGCTCACTTAACATTCCCTACTGAAAGATTCAGAAAACATACTGGAAATTACGGTAAAGAGCTTATTCAAACATACGATGAGATTGTTAGCAGAGAGATGCAGTTCTTGGGACTTAATAAATACAATAAGGTGTTTAAGAACAGAATGTATCTTCACGTGATGTATCACTCTTATATGTATGCAACTTGGTATCATACAGCTTATCATGACAACACACTGCCTGGACTTTGCAACCCTCAAAGTTTGAGAAAACAATGTTGGGGACCTGCTCACGAGATAGGTCACTGTAACCAAACTCGTCCTGCTGTGCTTTGGCGTGGTATGACTGAGGTTACTACTAATATCAAGTCTGCTTATATCCAAACAACTGTGTTCAATCAGCCTTGTAGATTACAAAAGGAAAGTATGGGTATATACAAGACCCGCTATGGTAAAGCATTTACTTTGATAATGGCAGCTAAACAGCCTCACAACTTCTTCAAGGAAGACCCTAACAATATAGTCAATGGAGAACAAAGTAATGAAACAGCTGGTGGAAGTAATCCGGATAATCCAAATGGTGAGCAACAACAGCAAGACAATAACCACTCTAAGTATTGTAGAGCAACACCTAAGAAATCAATAAAAGCAGAAGGTGGTGGTGACGTATTCTGTAAGCTTGTTCCTTTCTGGCAGCTTGAACTTTACTTCGGTAAGGTATTAGGAATGACTCCAATGCAACAATCAGATCAAGGAGGTTTCTATCCAGAATTGTATGAAATGGCAAGAGAGTATAACTACCAAAATCTACCTTCTCCAGCTGAGCAACAACTAAACTTTGTGTATATAGCATCTAAGGCTGCTAAGGCAAACCTACTTGACTTCTTCGAAAAGTGGGGCTTCTTGACACCTGTTCACGCTCACATTGGCGACTATAGTAATGACTGTTTGAATGTCACTGCAGAGATGATTGCGGAAACAAGAAGAAAGGTTGAGGCTTTGAATTATCAGAAACCAGAGTTGGCGATAGAGTTTATCACAGACAATACTGTTGATTTGTATAAGAATCCTCAAGAAGTTGTTAAGGGAACTGTTACTCGTTCTGGCAGAAAGCTAACATTCACTAACTTCAAGAATGTTGTTGTATTCGAAGTGTACGATACTGCAAATGGACAAGATAAGGTTATATTTATTTCTGATGGTAGAAATAATAGCGAAACTAATGTAGCTGATTTCACTATTGGTCATGACTGGAAGAACACTTACAAGGTAAGAGCTGTATCTGTTCGTGGTAAGAGAGTGCCTCTTGATTTGCAATAGTAAGATTATAGCTTAATAATATAAATATAGCCCCGAAAGTTTATTATGACTTTCGGGGCTATATTGTTTTGTGTCAGTATGGGTTGTTTTGACAGCAATGTATATATAAACATTCAGTAGAACATATATAGCATACTTCCAAACAGTGTATAGCTTGTATTTAATCTGTATTTGCTTGATTTGAAGTAATATATAGTTTACTTCCAAACGGTTTATAGCTTGTGTTTTATCTGTATTTGCTTGATTTGAAGTAATATATAGTTTAC
>JAUMWZ010000184.1 GCA_030529405.1 Bacteroides sp.
GTAATGATAGCACATAGTTTATGCTGATATTCATAAGGAATATGCTATAATACAGATAGTATATACTTATTTATTTTACACTTTCTATCTGTATATTGTGAGAGGAGAGTATTAAGTAGTAGAGTGAGAAAAGTTTGTTGTGGGCATTAAAATGTGATAGATGTACATCATATCCTTTATATACTTCTTCTTCTTATTATCCTTTGTTCTTACTATTCTTTTCCATTATTTATTTTACCAAACTACTAGGTTATTTTATCTATATGTTACTGATAGCATACTCATTGGCTATTATGTCAATAATGAGAATAATAATAACTTGTGTGTAGGGTAATGTGTCTGATGATGTAGAGTGTGTTTTATTCTACTGTGATAATCTCTCAAATGGCATAGAGTCTATAAAAGAGGGTGATGTAGAGTGTGTTTTATTCTACTCTGATAATATGATATTTGACTTATGTGAATAGACTTGTATCACTACTCTTTTATAGTTCTCAGAGCCCTTTTTACTATGTATTTTGTTTCGTTTGTTTCGTTTTCTGCAAGCCACTTGTTGCATATTTCTCTTACGAATTCTGGTTTTGTTTTCGATGCATCGTTTAGCCAGTTTCCCACACTATCTCTTACATACTTTGACGAGTCAGTTTTCAGTGGTTCGAGTATGCTTATTGCCAACTCTGGATTGTGTTTTAGTTTTTCTATATGTTTGCACCAAACACCTCGTGGTCGTGTTGATTCCGATGCGAATCGTCTAATATTTTCGTCTTTATCCATGCTCCACTTTGATAATATATCAATACATTCTGAAAGATTGTCAATTATTCTCTGTCTTGATGCAAGCCATGCCATTTCCCTGACGCCAAAGTGTTTGTCTGCTGCGAAAGGTTTTATCTCATTGAGAAAATCTTTTGTGTCAAGTGTTTCATCATTTCTGACTATGTATATAGCCCATGTTCTCACACTATCGGATATATGGTTAGAAAGTATTTGCAGAAGATTTTCGTCTTTTTCCTCCTTTATTTTTCTCATCAAAGCACCTCCCAATGTTTCGTAAAAGATATTTACTGTTGGCTTTTTTATGCTTTCTATGGTGGTAATTATTTCTTTAATATATTCTTTTCTGCCTAAACTTACCATCACATTCTTTATAAGCTCTTGTTGATTCATTGCCAATGTTTCAATCAAGTTTACACTTTCTATTTCTCCTTTATTAAGTTTTTCAAGTATTTCTGGCGATACTTCTTTCACAGTCCTTGCACCCTTTCTTTTTTCTTCTTTCATAATCTCCTTTCATGTCTGTTTAGTCTGCAAAATAAGTTGTTTTTCTGTCTTATCCTTTCAATCTATGAGTTAATATGTTGTGTGTTGTATGTGTTTTTTGTGTATTGTAATCCCCCAAAAATACTATGTTAGGTTGATGATAATATTCAGCATATCATTAGATAAACTGTATATTCTTCGAAAGGTAGCTCTATATTTCTTACAAGCCTAATCTATATGACGCACCACTCTGCTGTATGTTTATTACAAACTAATGTCATATAGTTTACGAATCCATTGTATATTGCGCCAACCCAACTCTATATAACTCATAACTCAACTCTATATAGTTTGCAAATCGGTTATATATTGTTTGAGCACTGCCCGATATTTTTACTTATCTAAGCTGTGCTCATGAAAACAAGTTGTTATGTGTCTGTGCGGTCTGTGTTCTAACCTTTTATCACGGCGATAGGCAACAGTTTTGTCTTTATTCTCACTAAATCTGTTTGATTTTCCATTACCTCGTCTATGTCTTTGTATGCACTTGCTGCCTCCTCTAAATCGTGTTTGCTCCTTATGGTATGTACAATGTTTTGCGAGTTCAGTAGCTCTATTTCCTTTTATAATGATAGGTCTCTCACTGCCTCTGAACGGCTCATTTTTCTGCCAGCACCATGTGAGGAGCTCATAAAACTGTCTTCATTTCCCAGCCCCTCTACGATATACGACTCAGTACCTTGCGAACCCGGTATGATTCCTAATTCTCCTGCCAATGCACGGACTGCACCTTTGCGATGAACTATTACCTTTTTACCAAAATGTTCTTCATAAGCGGCATAGTTATGACATATATTTATCATCTCTCCGAACGTTGCTTGTGGAAAAACATCAGCTATTACGTTTTGTATTCTCTCCATCATCAACTTTCTGTTTGCGAATGCAAAAGCCACACAATATTCCATTTCTTCCCAATACTCCTTAAACTCTTGGCTTTGTTTTGGCAAGAATGGCAACTGACTTTCAGCTTTCACTGTCGAGTGCCAAATCTTATTTAGCATCTCAGCCTTTTCATTGTAGTAGTCGCACACACGTTTACCTAAGTTTCTACTTCCAGAGTGTATCATTATCCACAGATAACCATCTTTGTCTTTTTGCAACTCAATGAAGTGGTTACCTCCGCCCAGTGTGCCTATCTGTCTAAGTGCTGCAAGATATTGCCGCTTAACTATGGTCATATTCTCTATTTTGAATCCCTGTGGCATATATTCTTCGCTTTGCCTCACTTTGTGGTGTCCTTTACCGATAGGTCTCTGTTTTCTTATTCCTATAAGTATTTTCTTTCTCGGAATTTCGTCTGTAATGTTGCTGACGTGTATGTTTGTTAGCACCACACACATACCACAGCCTATATCCACACCAATAGCTTTGGGAATGACAACATCGTTTGTTGCAAGCACTCCACCAATAGGCATACCCTTTCCACCGTGTGCATCTGGCATCAAGGCTATCGCCACAGAACGTGGTAGATGAGATGCAAGAAGACATACTCCGACTGTCGTCAGGTTATAATTTGTAGTCTGTTGTAGGTTTAGTGTGCCTTAGTGGCTAATTTGTTGGAAAACAGTTAGTTTGTGGACGGTGTAGAGCT
>JAUMWZ010000185.1 GCA_030529405.1 Bacteroides sp.
AAAGGATTAGAAGTTATATCAAGAAGTCTGGTAGGTATTCCGTAGTGCTGCATTTTTACTAAATAGTCAAACGTACAACTACAATTTGAAAATTCATCGGGTTTCTTGTTTACTATATCATAATACATTTTTTCCTCACTGTCTTCATGTCCTTTATCTCTAAAAACAGATGGCATCATAGGCTTATCTATATTTTGTCCTCTGTAATATCTTACATATCCATCTTTAGTCTTGTTTTTCTCTAAAACAGAGATAAAGTCTGCCACACTGTTTATTTCTATATTTTTCCCCATAGTATAAGAGTATTATATACTCACAAATATAAAAACTTTCTAAACTATATACACTTAACTTTTATATTATATACAGTTTAGTTGTTGATGATATATAGCTTAGAAGTTGAGTAAATACAGTTGGGGAATAGTGGGTATGAGTATTCCCTTGCAGACAATTTGTGTGCGTCTGCAAGTTGGATATATATGATTGGAAAAGTGTGCTTTAGAAAGCAAAGAAACCAATTATTCCTGCCACAATAATGACGTATATTGCGTTTATCTTATACTTTTTCACAGCGATGAATGATGCAAGGAAGATGCAGGTGCTGATGATGAAGTGGGGAAGGTCTATATTTGGATTTCCGAAGTTTTCTTCTGTGGTTAGTAGCAAAGCAGCTGAAAGTAAGAGCCCAACAACAGCGGGGCGGAGCACCTTGAATATACTCTCTATGGTCTTGTTGCCTTTGTGTTTGATGAGGAATGAGCTAAGCAGGAGCATAACTAAGAATGACGGCAATACAACGGCAGTAGTGGCAACGATTGCACCCCATACGTTTCCCGTTGAGGCATAGCCTACGTATGTTGCAGAGTTTATTCCTATCGGTCCGGGTGTTGTTTGGCTTATCGCCACAATATCGGTAAACTCGGTTGTGGTTATCCATTGATGTCGGGTAACAACTTCTGTTTCAATGAGTGAAAGCATAGCATATCCGCCACCAAAACCAAACAGTCCTATCTTGAAGAAAGCGTAAAACAGTTCTAAGTATATCATCTTTTGTCCTCCTCTTTATCTTTGGTTATCTGTCCGTAAACATATCCTCCCACGCCTGCGCACATTATAATCCATACGGGAGATACTCCAAGCAGGTATATCAGAATGGTAGATAGAGCTGGAATCCATACGTTTTTGAGGTTGATATTTGCCGATTTGGCAAGAGAGAATACGGGTGTTGCAATGAGTGCAACCACTGCGGGGCGTATGCCTTTGAATATCTTTTCTACGGTTTGGTTTTCTTTGAAGTTGGCAAATAGCATAGCTATGGCGAGTATGATAACGAAAGGGGGGAGGGCTGCACCTATTGTAGATGATATGCTACCTTTTATCCCTTTCAGTTTGTAGCCTATGAAGATGGCTATGTTTACTGCCAAGATGCCCGGTGATGATTGCGACACGGCTATAACATCAATGAAGTCTTTTTTGTCTATCCATTCCCTTTTGGTAATAACCTCATTCTCAATGAGTGGTATCATTGCATATCCTCCGCCAATGGTAAATGCTCCAATCTTGGCGAATATCATCATCAACTCTGCGTATGTTACTTTTTTGTTCATTCTGTGGTATGTAAACACAAAGAGGTTAAAAGTTTTGCGTGCCTTCTAACCTCTTTGTCTGCTTCATTTGTATATGTCGTTTATGACTTTCTTACTTCTTGTTTGCTTCAACCCACTTGCGAGCGTTTACAAACGCTTCTATCCATGGAGTGATTTCATCGCTTTCCTTGCGTTCTGCTGGATAATATCCGTTTTGCCAAGTGAATATAGAACGTTCAAGGTGTGGCATCATTGCTAAGTGTCTGCCATCAGCACTTGCAAGTGCAGCAACTGAATAGTCCGAACCATTAGGGTTACCTGGATATTCATCGTAACTATATTTTGCAACTACGTTGTAGTCATCTTCTGGCAATGGTAAAGAGAATTTTCCTTCTCCGTGTGCTACCCATACTCCCAATTTGCTACCGCTTAGCGAGCCAAACATAACACTGCGGTTTGTAGGTATTGTTACGCCTACGAATGTAGACTCAAACTTGTGTGAGTCGTTGTGTAACATTCTGCCTCTCTTTTTATGTTCAGGGTTGATTAGGTTAAGCTCCATCATTAGCTGACAGCCGTTGCAAATACCAAGAGAAAGTGTGTCCTTACGCGCATAGTAGTTGTTAAGTGCCTGCTTAGCCTTCTCATTGTAAAGGAAACCTCCAGCCCAGCCTTTGGCAGAACCAAGAACATCTGAGTTCGAGAATCCACCGCAATAAACAATCATGTTTACATCTTCTAGGGTTTCTCTACCGCTAATCAAGTCGGTCATAGTAACGTCTTTCACGTCAAAACCTGCAAGGTATAGCGCATAAGCCATTTCTCTTTCGCCGTTAGTACCTTTCTCTCTGATGATAGCAGCCTTTACTCCGCTCGGAGTTCTTCTGTTTGCGTCTATTGAGTAGCTTGACAGCTTGCCTGTGAAGTTGTTCATAAAGGCAAACTCAATAGGTTGTTGCTTGTAGTTTTCAAAGCGTTTTTCAGCGCAACTATTCATTGATTGCTTTCTGTCTAACAAGTATGAAGTAGAATACCATACATCTCTCAAGTGGTCGATACCAAACATATAGGTCGCATCGTTCTTGCTTATAAGTATGTGTCGTTCTTCTGTTGGCGAGCCAAGCTTGATGAATGAAACGCCAGCATCGTTCAATATCTTTGTTACCTCTGCTTTGTGTTTGTTGTCAATCTGTATAATCAACGACGGATTTTCAGCAAATAGTATCTTAACTATATCGTTTTCGTGCTTAAACTCATCAAGGTTTATGTTCAAACCG
>JAUMWZ010000186.1 GCA_030529405.1 Bacteroides sp.
CGGAGTTTCAAAACTACAGTCGTTCGGAAAGTGATGTTCCACCTCGTCAAGGAAAATGGGACTATAAGGGAAGCCGTATATGGATTAACGACAAAGAGATACTACCACCAACATGGACAGACACTCACACAACGAGAGATAACGAGATTGCTCTCGGAAACGAAAACTGTGTTTCTCGCCCTCCAATAAGCATAGACTTACAGAAAGGGTGGAACAAAGTGCTAATAAAACTACCTGTGGGCAAGTTTACAACATACGAAACCCGCTTGGTAAAATGGCATTTCACAGCCGTATTTACTACTCTTGACGGAGAAAAAGCAATAGAAGGCTTGGTATATTCTCCAAACAAAAAGCTAAAACACTAACTACAACGAGTTTGCAAACTGTATATGATTAAGAAGTCAGTTATATATTATCTGAAAATTAACCATATACAGTTTGTTTTTAATTTGTATATGGTTTGCAAAAACTATCTATATATCTTATCTTTGAAGTAACTAACAACACAGTCTACACTCTGTTAAACAACGAGTTGTAGCACACACAACAATCTGATATTATGAAAAGAATATTGTTTGCCTTAGTCTTGTTTTTATCACTAACAATATATGCACAGAAACCTATAAAAGTGGCTTGTGTGGGCAACAGCATAACATACGGAACGGCAGTTGAAAATAGAGAAGTAAATAGCTATCCGTCAAAACTGCAACAGATGTTAGGCAACAAATACTTGGTGGGCAACTTTGGCAAACCGGGCGCAACACTGCTTGCAAAGGGACACAGACCATATATCAAGCAAAAAGAATATGAAGACGCTATAAAGTTTGCAGCAGATGTTGTCGTGATACACTTAGGAGTGAACGACACTGACCCTCGCAACTGGCCAAACCATAGAGATGAGTTTGTCACAGACTATCTGAACTTGATACAAGACTTTAAGAGAGCAAACGAAAAGGCTAAGATTATTGTGTGCAGACTGACGCCTATTTCTGACAGACATCATCGCTTCAAATCGGGAACAAGAGATTGGCACGGAGAGATACAAACAGCAATTGAAAGTGTGGCAAGAATAGCTAAGGTGCAACTCACTGATTTGCATAGCGTACTGTATAAGTATCCGCACCTAATTCCAGACGGTATTCACCCCAATGCAGAGGGTGCCGAACTGATGGCAAAGAAGATTTACGGAGCAATTACAGGAGATTATGGAGGACTGAAGATGCTTGATTTCTACACAGACAATATGGTGTTTCAACGAAATGAACCTATCGTAATATCTGGAACAGCTAATGCCAATGAGCAAATAACAGTCACTATAGGTAGTCAGACAGTACTAACAAAAGCCAATACAGAAGGATTTTGGAGCGTAAGACTTATGCCTCTCTCCGTAGGACATAAATACGTATTGACCATAACAAGCACAACAAAGACATTAGTATATAAGAATATCGTTGCAGGCGAAGTATGGCTTTGCTCGGGACAATCTAACATGGAGTTTATGCTCAAGCAGTGTGAAACGGCAGAGCAAGACCTCCCTCCCCTGCCAGACGATATGATACGTATATATAATATTAAGGCTCGTTGGCGAACTAATGCAGTGAAATGGGATAAGGGTGTGCTTAATTCAATCAACAACCTTGAATATTTTACTTCAAAAGGGTGGACAGTTTGCAACAAAGATAATGCAGCAAACTTCTCAGCAATAGGCTATTATTTCGCAAAACAACTTAGAGATTCGCTCAATGTACCAATAGGCATAATATTTAATGCAGTGGGTGGCTCGCCAACAGAGGCATGGATTGACAGAAAGACATTGGAATATTCATTCCCCGACATATTTGCTAACTGGCAAAAGAATGATTTCATTCAAGGTTGGGTGCGCTCAAGAGCGATGCAAAACATAGCCAATTCGGACAACAACCTACAACGACACCCCTATCAACCTGCATATCTTTACGAATCGAGCATAGAGAGTTTAAGACAGCTTAATATACGTGGGGTTCTTTGGTATCAAGGAGAATCGAACGCACACAATAAAGATGCTCACTCAAAACTGTTTAAGTTGTTAGTAGAGAGTTGGCGTTCAAGCTGGAGAAACAGCTCTCTGCCGTTTTATTATGTTCAGCTTTCGAGTCTAAACAGACCTTCGTGGACGTGGTTTAGAGATAGCCAGAGAAAGTTGATGAACGAGATTGACAACACTGTAATGATAGTATCGAGCGACCACGGGAATATATCGGACGTTCACCCCGCTAACAAAAAGCCGATAGGCGAACGATTGGCAAGGGTAGCTTTGCATAACATCTATGGCAGAGATATAGTCCCTATGGGGCCTATGTATAAATCTTCAAGGGTAGTGGGCAGAGATGTTTACCTTTCGTTTGACTATGGCGACGGACTAAGGGCTAAAGACGGCAAAGAGATAATAGGCTTTGAATTGTCGGAAGAAGACGGGATTTTCTACAAAGCAAAAGCAGAAGTTGCAGGCAAAGAGTTGAGAGTGTGGAGCAAAGAGGTGTCAAACCCAAAGTCTGTGAGATATGCTTGGCAACCATACACTACTGCCAACTTAGTGAACAGAGATTTACTGCCCGCATCAACCTTTAAGAGTTTACTTGCAAACTATATACAACCAGAAATCAAAGTACATACAGTCAATTCGTCAATTGTATATGAACGAGGAATAGAAAAAGGAGTGTCTGCCGCCTTTGCAGGGAAGATTGGCGACAAGCTAATACTTGCAGGTGGTTGCAACTTTCCTAACACTCCCGCAGCAGAAGGCGGAAAGAAGGTGTTTTATAAGGGTATATATGCCTCCGACTATTAT
>JAUMWZ010000187.1 GCA_030529405.1 Bacteroides sp.
TGTATAGACCACAGCTGGCACAGCATTATAAGTCATCATGTCGTCAATGCCCAGTATGTCATTAACTGCTACTTCTGCTTCTCTTATAGCAACGTGAGCCAACATATATCTTCCGTTCACATCTCCACAAGCATATATATTCTTATTGTGTGTTTGTAGCTTTTCGTTCACTCTAACGGCTCTTCTCTCAAACTCAACTCCTACATTCTCCAGACCAAGATTCTCTATATTTGCCTTTCTACCAATACTTAGCATTATCCTTTCTGCCTTTATTTCGAGAGTTTCTTCTCCTTTCTCTACAACCACAGCACCTTCTTTCAACTCCACAACCTTAGTTTGAAGATGGAAGTTTATACCTTTCTTTGAATATTCAGCACGTAGCATTGCCGCTGTTTCTCTATCCATATTGCTGATAATCTCTTCCATCATTTCGATAAGATGTACTTCAACACCCATACTATTAAAGAAAGATGCAAACTCCATACCTATTACTCCACCTCCAATTATAGCTATGCTTTGAGGTAGTTCTTTAGCTTCCAACGCCTCTTTTGATGTCCAATAGTCCACACTTTCAACACCCTTGATGTTTGGAATAAGTGTGTCTGACCCAGTGCATAATATAATCTTCTTTGCTTTGTATTCTTCTCCTTCGGCTTCAATAATGAAAGTTCCGTTTTCTTCTCCCTTTATGTATGCTTGTTTATCTACTAGTGTTGCACCGTGAGCAGTTACTCTTGCCTTCACACCGCTTGTTAGCATTCTCACAGTTTTGTTTTTTCTGCTGATAATCTTACTTAAGTCGAAAGTTGGATTCTCTGCACTCACTCCATATTTTGATGCATTCTTTATTCCATCTAATGTTTTAGCTGAATACAATAAAGTCTTTGTCGGTATGCAACCCTCGTTTAGGCACACTCCACCCAATGCTTTCTTTTCAAATATGATAGTGTTAAGTTTGTTCTCACTAGCTCTTTCTGCTGCCGTATATCCAGCAGGCCCGCCACCTATGATGGCTACATCAAATTCTGTCATAATATTAAGTTTTAAGGTTATTGTTTATCTATTTTTCTTGTATGTGTTTTGTCATTGATTTTCTGATATATATAAACGTCTTGGAAACCATATACAGTTTTCGTCCAATTCATTAACAGTGTACTTCTAAAGTAACCTGAGTTTGCAAACAAACTAATACTATTTTCATTGCAAGCACTTACGTATGCGTAAAGCATATTTATATGTATATGATTGAAAGCATATTCCGCTAGCAGATTTAGTGCCTTTTGCCCATATCCTTTTTTTCTATGTTCTTTGAGGATTACAATACCCACTTCGGCCCTGTCATTTCTTGGTGAATAGTCTATTAAATCTACAAGTCCGATGCTCTTTTTGCTTACTTTATCTTCAATTACAAGTCTTAGTTGCTTGTCGGTATATATATCGTTCGTGCTGTTAGATATAAACTGCTTGATAGCATATTTAGAATATGGCACGTTAGTGTTAGATACTTCCCACATATCCGTGTCATTTTCAATGCTATGTATCAAGTCTAAATCTTCAGGCTCTATTGCCCTTAGTTTTATGTCATTATCTTCCAGCATCATAAGAGTAGTTGTTACATTATTCAACTCCTAAGTCTTGTTTCATCTTTTCTCTTCTTGGAATGCAGAAAATAAGAGCTGTATAGCAGATAAGCATACACAATGAACCTGTATTTCTAAGAGATGCAAAGTGACAAATAAGAGAGAAATATATCACACCAAATAGTATTGCGAGCCTAATAAGCGACCATTTGTAGTACATTTCTAATGCTTTTTCGCCAGTTTCATTCTTTATTTTATTGTTAAGAGCCCACCCAAAAGAGCGTAATGCAAGAGGAACACCGATTATAGTAAGCGTTATCGTTGCATATTCAAACGTGTATTCATACATCTTGCTATGTCCAACTAAGAAGCCAGTAGCTATAACGTTAGACTCGCCCAATATGTATAAGACTACTGGTATTATAGCCAACACTATGAATATGTTCTTCAAACTCTTATTTTTCTTGTATATCAGTTCTTCCATAAATGCTTATTTGTATTGTGTTTATCTTATAATCTGTTTGTTATTACATCACTCCGTGAAACTCAGTTCTACCTACTATGCTTCTGCCCAATGTTACTTCGTCGGCATATTCAAGCTCATCTCCAATAGAAACTCCTCTCGAAATGATGCTTAGCTTTACACCAAACTCCTCTAATCTCTTATAAATATAGAAGTTTGTTGTATCTCCCTCCATTGTTGTGCTAAGTGCAAGTATAACTTCTTTGATATTGCCCTCTCTCACTCTGTCTATAAGGCTTGATATGTTTATATCATTAGGCCCCACCCCGTCCATAGGCGATATTATTCCTCCTAACACATGATATACACCTCTGTATTGCTGTGTTGCCTCGATAGCCATAACGTCTTTGATACTTTCTACTACACACACGGTAGAGAAATCTCTCATCTTGTTGCTACAAATGTTGCACGTGTCGTTATCCGAAATGTTATGACAGATGTTGCAATGCTTTATATCTCTGCTTAGTTCTATAATAGAGTTGCTAAATCTCTCAACGTCTTTTATGTCTTGTTTCAGCATGTGGAGAACAAATCTTATAGCCGTTTTTCGTCCAACACCCGGTAGCTTAGCAAATTCAGCAACCGCTTTCTCCAACAAAACCGAAGGAAATTCTTGGTTCATTTATTCTTTTTAATAGTTTCCGACAAATATAACTACTTACGACTAAAAAACATATTGCTCCGCATACAAATATCTGTACATTTTC
>JAUMWZ010000188.1 GCA_030529405.1 Bacteroides sp.
ACTATTGTGATGAGAACAACCTCGCTTGCGTATTTGTAGAAGAAGACAGACTGTTTATTTGCAAGCCTAACGATGTGTCTGCTCACTTGATGAATAACATCATAAAGGTGGGAGAGGTGGAACAATCTACTTTTGAACATAGCACCAAGAACGACATATATCAGATTACTCCGTTCATAACCGAAGAACACGAGCGCGAGCTGAAAACTAAGCTGAACAATAGCGAAATAACTCGTTGGTTGCCCGTTTTTGCAGATGTTACTCGCAAAGGCACCGACAAGCGCAACGGAATACAAAAGGTTTCTGAACTGCTCAATATATCTCAGTCGGAGATTATGGCTTTTGGCGATGGCGGAAACGACATTAGTATGCTGTCTTATGCAGGATTGAGCATAGCTATGGGACAGTCTGCTGACGAGGTGAAGAAACATTCTCACTACGTCACCTCTACTCCCGAAGAAGACGGCATATATAAGGCGTTGCAACACTTCAATATGATATAGTTCTCCACTGCTTAACACTTTGCCCACTCCGCTATGTGTGTTTGTAAATGTGTGTATATCAGTAGGTCTGCAAACTCTTTATAGTTTGTGTGCAAAGTATATACAAATTAAAAACAAACTATATATAAATTAGATGAAGACTATATACAGTTTATCAAGCAAATAAATATATATTAGCCGATGCTTAAATACGGTTTAACTCTCACGTAAACTATATCTTGCTGAAAAGCAAAGAAATGTGTGGAGTTGTTAAACCTTGCATAACCCAAAGTATAAGATGATTGTAGACAACGACAACAAAGAATTTGCAACGGCACTAAGCCTTATCAACTATACGAACAAGTCTGTTTTCCTCACGGGCAAGGCAGGCACAGGAAAGTCTACCTTCTTACGTCATGTCTGCAAGAGTACTAAGAAGAAACACATTGTGTTAGCACCTACGGGCATAGCAGCCATCAACGTGGGCGGTAGCACAATACATAGTGTTTTCAAGCTACCTTTCTATCCATTGTTGCCCGAAGATGCAAACCTTAGTCTTGAAGGCGACAAGTTGCGCAAGTTCTTTAAGTATAACTCTAAGACACTTAAACTGTTATCTAGCGTTGAACTTATCATCATCGACGAGGTGTCTATGGTTAGGGCAGACACTATTGATGCTATCGACAAAATCTTACGTGTTGTTTCTCGTCGGCTAAGAGAGCCTTTTGGCGGAAAGCAACTTCTTTTGGTTGGCGATGTGTTTCAGCTTGAGCCAGTTGTCAAGTCAGACGAGCGTGAGATGATAAGTCGCTACTATGACAATCCCTATTTTTTCTCTGCCAAAGTGTTCAGTCAGATGCAGCTGCTCGCTGTTGAACTAAGAAAAGTTTATCGTCAGCAAGAGCCTAAGTTCATATCACTTTTAGACAGAATACGCAACAATATGGTCACAGATGCAGACATTGTTGAGGTCAATTCTCGCTATAATGCAAATATAGACGAAGACGAATTGTGCGTAACACTAACTACAAGGCGCGATACAGCCGAGCATATCAATTCGGAAAAGCTACGTCAGATAAAGTCGCCACTAATAACCATTGAGGGCACAATAAGCGGAGATTTTCCCACAGCAAGTCTTCCTACACAAGAACAGCTAACATTGAAAGTAGGCGCACAAATTATATTCGTCAAAAACGATGTGGACAAACGATGGGTAAACGGTACTATCGGACGAGTTATTAAAATAGACCAGAACGGGGAGTTCATTGTTGTTGTTACCGACGAAGGCAATGAGTGTGTTGTTGAACGTGAACGATGGGAAAACACTACATATAAATACAACGAGAAGAAAAAAGAGGTTGAGCAAGATGTTGTAGGTACTTTCATTCAGTTTCCTGTAAAGTTGGCATGGGCAATAACAGTACACAAAAGTCAAGGGCTTACCTTTTCAAAGACAATCATAGATTTCAGTGGTGGCGGAGCCTTTGCTGCCGGACAAACGTATGTAGCTCTCAGCCGATGTACATCTATGGAAGGAATACGTCTGAACTATAAGATTAACAGACGAGATATATTCGTAAACAAAGAGATTGTTCAGTTTTCGCGAACTTTCAACGATGAAATGGCTTTGCATCAAGCTATGAAAGAAACGAGGGCAGACCTTAAATATCTTGAAGCACTAAATAGTTTTAAGAGTGGAGATTATAAAGCGTGTGTTGAAAACTTTGCCCTTGCAGTAGGTATGCGTAATGACCTTGACAAACCTTTAATAAGACGCTTTATTCAAATGAAAATGAGTGAGATGAAGCACTCTGATGAAGTGAACAGTAAGCTGACTTCTGACAGCCGAAAAGATGATATTTCTACGCCAAGAAAGTCTAAACGCTGTAAGGGGTAACAATCTATTGACTATTTATTCTTACTTATACCTTCGTTTCTAAACCATATATAGCCAATATTTAGTTTATATATGGTTTACAAAGAAGTTATATACAACTGATTTCTCAGTTATATATAAATAAGAAAACTCCTTTTCTTATATTTTTCCATCATCTTGCTTGTTATTCTTTTACTTTCTTCTTTTCTTCCCCTTTTTTCTTGTTTATTCTTCTTTCAGAACACCTTCTTCTATTCTTTTGTCTTTATATGTTCTTCTTTTCATAACTGAAAAGAAGAACCAAGAAAAGGTTTCGCCTGTGTGTCCGTTTGCCGTTTGTTGCCGGCAAGTCTATGTTTCACAAACTCGCTCTGCTCAAACAAGTGTGAAACATTACGACT
>JAUMWZ010000189.1 GCA_030529405.1 Bacteroides sp.
GTATATAGTCAATTTTCAAACTGTATATAGTTTAGAAACAATGTGTATGTAGTCGGTCTGTCGGCTGTTTGTTGTCGGTAGATTGATTATGCTTTACTTCTTGCTGTTCGAATTACCGCTGACTTTGGACTGTTTGATAAGTATAGAGATAGATGTTATCAGTATATTTAGATGCAATAAAAAATCCCTTAGAGGTCAAACACTTCTAAGGGATTAAAAATAATTGTTGTACTCGGAGCGGGACTTGAAGCAACTTCGGACACATTTAAGCCTTTTACGCTCTAACTCTTGTTTGATTATCAATGGTTTATAAATCTCTTTTTAATGTGTTTATAATACTTTTGTCCTGATTTTGTCGCAGGAAATGCTGGAATAAAGAGTTGTTTATTTGTTAGTTACTGTACATTTTTACTTTGTTAATGAATACTTCTTCAGGAAGAATCTTTATATCATTGCCTTGTTTTTGGAGTTCCTCTACTTGTTCTTTCTTTCTCCATCCTACTCCTATACCAGCTATTAAATAATTGGTCTTTTTCGAAACTGTAGCTGTTATCCTTCCGCCTGAAGTTATAATTATTTCTCTATACTCCTCTTTTTTGCTTTCCTCCATTCCGCTAAGAACAAAAGCTTTATCCTTCATGAAATTCTCTTCTGGGATATTGATACCTTTGAGATCTGACGTTGACGTTCTTTTATATTTATGATCTTGTTTAGATGTATAAACATTCTTTCTACAATGCTTTAGAACTTCTTCTCTTTCTTTGTCTGGGTATAAAAGTATTTTAGCACAAGCTTCAGCATCTGATAAAGCATTGTGATGATTGGTTAGATTTATCCCTAAAACCTCACAAGTTTCATTTAGCTTTAGACCTGTTATCCTATATGTACATATAGCCTGTTTTACTTTAGGTATTGGAAGATTATAGTACTTTAGGTTTTGTTTTAGAGTATCCAAATCAAAATCTATATTATGGGCGACAATAGTCTGTCCATCAAAAAGATGTGAAATCTTACTCCATATTACATCAAACGTTGGCGCATCTTTCGTCTCTCTTGATGATATTTTATGAACTCTGATGTTATGATTCTCATACTTATTGCCTGGGGGCTGTATGAGATACTCTAATCTTTCTATTATTATATTGTTTTTGATTACTACTACCCCTATCTGACATGCCATTCTACCTTTGGCTGTCTCAAAGTCAAAAGCTGTGAAACTTTTACTATCTATTTCTTTCTTCATGCTTTTCTGTTTCTTATAAATGATAAGTAGCACCACTATTGTTATAGTAACTATTATAATTGCTATGTGCATACTATCTTTCTTTACATGTTATCTTCTTCGAAAGGCTCAATTTTCACATCTTCAAGTATCATTGTACCCAATGTCAATCTAATTTCATTGTCAGATGAACTTACTGAAGGTTGGTCTGTTAGTACTCCTCCGTTCCCTGGTATCCTAAAACCATCTGCAAATCCTTTAAATCTCCCTTGTATCTTATATATACCATCGTCTTTTAAACTTTTTACTGACTCAAAGTCTAAAAAGGTTATAACTTGAAATCCGCCATTTTGTAATTTATCTGACTCGTCTAAATTCCAAAGAAATCTATCTCTAAAAACAACCAGATATTTATTTAAGTTTCTTACTACTGTAGAGTCTACGTCCTGCGTTGAATTACACTTTATTTGTGTGCTAATGGTCATTGGATAGTTGTGTATAATACGCAAGGTGTCTCCAATCATCTTTTCCATACGAGCTTTTATTGTGTCTTCAAACTCTTGCCTAGTGTACTTGTTGTCCTTTGCATTGGGAACTTTACTCAAGCATTCTTCTAAGAATAACTTTAACTCTGTCCCTACTTTTTCTTCTTTAACTTCTCGTTCATGGCAACCGACCATAATTGTGGCAAGTGCTACTGCTAAAAAAATAATCTTCTTCATTTTTTTCTTTTGTTTTATGTTAATAATAGATTTTATTTGTTTAGGCTGTTGAGCTGCTGTTTAAGTAAGCTTATTATTTCTTCTTTGTTTGCTATTATTTCTCTTAAGTGTTCTATTTCTCTGTTTTTTAAGGCTATTTGCTCTCTTAGCTCTTTTTCTAGACTTTCGCAGCATCTACCCTGATGATTTATATTGCCCGCTATATAACCATTATTAGAGAAGTTGTTATCTCCTACCACCTTGGCATCACTATCTTCAATACCAAACAGGATTCTCTTTTGGGGAAAGTCTGGGAAAGCCTCTAATATTTTATCTAAGCTTGCATCTCTTATGTTTTTACCAACCTTAGAAACAAAACCGTTAGATAAATTAGCTTTCTCTTCAAAAGCCTTGTTGCTTAGGTTTTTATGTCTAATGTATTCTTCAAGTCTTTCTTTTAGCGTGTTTTTCATATTCTATTTTTGTTAGATTATTTTTCTATCAAAGTTTGCTTATTAGATAAAAATTCTATTTCTTTGTGTCGTTATTTCATTATAACTCAACAAAAGTAGTAATATAATCAAATAAAAATCATTATAGTATGAAAAAAGAACATCATTATCAATCTATGACATGGGCGGCAAAAGCAATATCTAAACGCTTGGGCTGTACGTATTCTTATGCTTTGTTAATTCTCAAGAGGGGTAATGGTACTTCTCTTTTGGCTAAGAAGATACTAATTCTATCAGACAAACTTAGAGAAACGCTACAGGAAGAGATAATCATTAAGGACTGATTGAGATAGATAGTTATGTAAGACACTGCTAATA
>JAUMWZ010000190.1 GCA_030529405.1 Bacteroides sp.
ACTGTGCTAAAACTGACTGTATATAGTTTGCTTTCAAATTGTATACAGTTGATTTTCAAATGATATATAGCCAATTTGTAAACTGAGAAGAGTTGGTTTTTATATAAAACAAAAAAGGTGGATAGAATCTTTGTTCTATCCACCCATTCGATATTCTTTTTGTTCTTATACTAAAAAGGAAGGTCGTCTACTTCTTCGTTATTGCTTGGCGCAGGCATAGGTTCTGGCATTGGTTGTCCTGCATGAGGCATTGGTTGAGGGGCGTTGTTTATTCTCTCCACCTTCCATGCTCTGATACTGTTAAACCAACGGTCTTGCCATTGACGTGCATCTATATCGAAAGAAACTGTGAGTTCTTCTCCCATTTGTATGTTGAATTGAGATAACTTATCACTACCAAACACCTCGAAACACATCTTTCTTGGATACTGTCCTATTGTTTCTTCTATCACAAATTCTTGTGCCTTCCATTCGTTACCACTTGTCTTTGCAACTCCACCTTTCTCTGGAAGAATAGCTATAATCTTACCTGTAAACTCCATTGTTATTTGTTTTATGTTTAATTCTTAATGGTGCGAAGGTACATCATATTTGTAAATAATTAAGTATGATGTCTTTCTTTTTTCATTTGTATGTTACATGGTTAATGTTCTTTTTTGTATTTTTGTCCGAGATAAATAATGTAAAACCAATAAAAACATAATATTATGAAGTTCTCCGTATCGAGTAGTGTCTTATCTTCTCGTTTGCAAACCCTTAGTAGAGTTGTAAACGCAAAAAGTCCTTTGAATATATTAGAGTGTTTCCTTTTTGAAGTTAGCGGAAATATGCTTTATATCAAGGCGTCAGATAGCGAGACAATGGTAGAAACAAGTTTAGAAGTTATAGACAGTCAATCTGAAGGAAAGATTGCTGTGGTAGCTAAAACTCTTCTTGAAACTTTAAGAGAACTTCCTGAACAGCCTATCACTGTTTCGGCAGACACTAAGACCTTCGAAGTTACCATACTATACCAAAACGGTAAGTGTAACCTTATCGGGCGAAATGGCGATGAATATCCTGCGTGGGCAAAGATGAGCGATAACACTGTGAGAATAGACTTCCAAGCAGAAGCTCTTCTTAACGGAATAAACAACACCTTGTTTGCTACTGCCGACGATGAGCTTAGACCAGTGATGAACGGTGTCTATTTCGACATCACTACTGAAGGGATTACTTTTGTTTCGTCAGATAGTCATAAGCTAGTGCGCTATCAAAACCGTGAAGTGAAAGGTAGCGACAGAGCTGCATTCATATTGCCAAAGAAGCCATCTAACCTTTTGAAACTTCTGTTAGCTAAAGAACAAGACAAGGTATCTGTTACTTTTGACGAACACTATGCAGAGTTTGTGTTAGAAAACTATAAGCTTACTTGCCGATTGATAGAAGGTAGATATCCTAATTATAACGCGGTTATCCCTCAAAACAACATATATAAGGCAACAGTAGATAGGGTTTCTCTTCTAAGTGCTTTAAGACGTGTGTCTGTATTCTCATCACAAGCAAGCAATCTTATAAAACTTTCTCTCGGAAATGGCTCAATTATGGTGTCAGCTCAAGACATTGACTTCTCTACTTCAGCAGAAGAAAAAGTAACTTGTCAATATGATGGAGTGGAAATGAATATCGGGTTTAAGTCTACACTGCTGATTGACATTCTAACAAACCTACAAACAACAGATGTGATACTTGAACTTTCTGACCCGTCAAGAGCTGGTTTGGTTGTTCCTTCTCAACAAGAAGAAAACCAAGACTTATTGATGCTCCTAATGCCTATGATGCTTAACGACTAAGAGGCAAGAGCATAAAAAAGTTGAAAGAAGTGAGTCTTGCCATAAGAAAACCTTAGCAAGAACTTAAAAGAATATATATTGGGCTGCTCTTAGTGTTACGCAAGTTTGTGTATTCACCAAAGGCAGCCCAAACGCAAAATAACAAACAAAACAAATGGAACTTAACCTGAAAAATCCAATCATCTTCTTTGACCTTGAAACAACGGGGATAAACATCAATACTGACCGTATTGTGGAGCTTAGCTATATAAAGGTATACCCCAATGGTAAAGAAGAAGTGAAAACAATAAGAGTGAATCCGGAGATACATATTCCTAAAGAAGCATCAGAAGTACACGGGATATACGACAAAGATGTAGAGAACTGTCCTACATTCAAAGAAGTATCTAAGAACTTGGCTAAAGACTTCGAAGGGTGCGACCTTGCTGGTTTCAACTCTAATAGATTTGATATTCCACTGCTTGCAGAGGAGTTTCTGAGAGCAGAGGCAGATATTGACATCTCAAAGCGTAAGTTCATAGACGTGCAGGTTATATTCCACAAAATGGAACAAAGAACTCTTTCTGCCGCATATAAGTTCTATTGCGACAAAGAACTTCAAGATGCACATAGTGCAGAAGCAGACACAAGAGCAACATACGAAGTATTCAAAGCACAACTAGACAGATATCCTCAGCTAAAGAATGATGTTGCTTTCTTGTCAGACTTCTCTAGTTTTACGAAGAATGTAGACTTTGCAGGAAGAATAGTATATAACGACAAGGGAGTAGAGGTGTTCAACTTCGGAAAATATAAAGGCGAACCAGTGGCAGAAGTATTAAAGAAAGACATCGGATACTATGGCTGGATAATGAACGGCGACTTTACTCTCAACACGAAGTCTGTACTTACGAAAATCAGACTAAGAGATATGGCTCT
>JAUMWZ010000191.1 GCA_030529405.1 Bacteroides sp.
GGGCAAACAAGTTAATAAAAGACAAATAAGAAGTTGATTATTGACAGTAGAAACAAAAAGTTTATAACTTAGTAATCAACAAATTGAAGACAACTTATTAAACATAAGACTATGGACAGTAAACATAAATTTGGATTAGCCACTATGCTTACTTGGATTTTCTTACTTGCCTTAGTAGTGGTTATAGCCTATTTCACGGGCAATGCAAATATTGAGGGGAATAAAGAAGGGGTTGCTGTGGAGATTATGGTTATCATAACATCTACAATATGGTATATGATAGGATACTATTCAAGAAGAGATTACCTAAGGAAAGAGAAGTTTTACGTAGAAAGCAATGCTCATATAGATGAGAAAATAGTTAAGGACGAGTATAGAAAAGACTTCATCTCAAGGAAGTGTAAGATGCTTTCAGTTGTTTTTCTTGGAGCGATGCCGTGGTATATATTGGGCAATACTGACGAACTTAACAGAGGTAAAACGTGGATAATTATATCGTTGATGGCTGTTTGTTCTGTTGTTCTTTTCGTAATTCATCTGCTTTACAAAACAAAAACATCTTATAAATAAATCACTTATAACATAGCTAACGGGTTATTTATGTAGGTTGAAGAGAAACTCCAAGCCTCCTCCTGCCCTATTCTTTGCAATGATTGTGCCTTTGTGAAAGGCTATTGCATTTTTTACGATAGACAGTCCTAGTCCTGTGCCACCACTGTTGCGTGTTCGCCCCTCGTTGATACGATAGAAACGTTCAAACAGTCTGTTTAGATGTTGTTCGTTTTCGATGCCCACACCGTTGTCGGCAAACGAGAAATAATAGTATTCGTTATCTTCTTTATAACATCTAACTGTGATTGAGACACCCTCTCCTGCATATCTGATTGCGTTGTCTGTGAGATTACGGAAAAGAGTGTATATCAGGTTTTTATTACCCATTATTCTTATATCTGAAGATAGGCTGTGAGCAAACTCTATACGGTTTGCTTCTAAACTATATACATAGTCCATCTTAACTGTATTGAGTATAGATGCAAGTTCTACACACTCTACATTCAGTTTCTGAGGTGCCTCTTCGATGGTGTTTAATAGGCTTATGTCTTGAATAAGGTTAGACAGGTCAATGGTTCTTTTATATGCTTGGCTGATGAAACTATTGCGTTGTTCGTCAGTAAGTGTTTTTTGCTCAATAATTGTTTCCAGATACCCCCTTATTGATGTTACCGGCGTTCGCAATTCGTGTGCAATGTTGCCCGTCATCTCTTGCTTTAGTTGCCTTGTTTTTTCTTTCTTTGTGATGTCGTTAATCACTATTTCAAAGCTAGAATCCTCAAATCTGTTCACACGTATAGAGAATGTTCTGCCTTGTCGGCTTATTGTTGTTTCCAAATAATTATCCTTTGATGAGTTGATAAGCTCTACTACCTCTTTGAAACTTCTGTCTGTAAGCACGGTTTGAGGTTCACTGCTTGGCTCGTCAGATATTATATTAAGATATTGTATAAACAGTCCGTTGTATAACGATACTTCTTTGCTTGACGAGAAGAAGCATATTCCTTCCTCAGATGAGTGGATATGCTGCAACAGTTTTTCTCTCTCTAGCATCAGTTTCTTACGTGTTGCACGCTTATCTGCAAAGGTTTTAGCCAACTGTGCACCTATTTCTCCGAGTTCGTCCTTAGGAAAATCTGGCGAATGTAAGGCGTCTTTTC
Source organism: Bacteroides sp. (assembly GCA_030529405.1). Lineage (GTDB taxonomy): Bacteria > Bacteroidota > Bacteroidia > Bacteroidales > Bacteroidaceae > JAUMWZ01. The sequence continues at coordinate 1,713 of JAUMWZ010000191.1, forward strand.
CTGCCGACAGTGCAAAGTCACGAAGTTGAGCTATAGATGTTCCGAAGCGATTGCTCACTACATTTATTATAATCAGTATAACGATGAAAAACAAAATGACGAAGGCTAAGAACCAATGGTCAGCTTGAAGTAGCTGTTTGGTATCTACATCGTAGGGCAAAGCAACCCTCACACAGAGGTCATTTTCTATAAGGGCATAATACAAGAAGGGCTTTTTTGTGGACTCAGACATACGTATATCTGTTCCTTCTCCTGCTTTGAATGCTTGTTCAATCTCTGGTCTTTCGCTGTGATTGCTCATCACTCCTACATCAGACACAACATTGTCATACCTCACAGTGCCGTTTTTTTCTATGACTGTCAAGCGCAAATTTGGCGGAAGAAAATAAACAAACTTGTCTAATTCCTAAACATTGTTGGCGTCGTAATATATTTATTCTATTTTAGCATAATCACTAAGTCGCTCTTTTAGCACCTTGGTTTTCTCTGATTTGTTTCGAGAATATTCAAAAGCCAATACACCGACTACGAACACTGCAAATATAATTGCGAAGTAGAGGAATAGTTTTTGCTTGTATCTTAACTTTAAGGTCATAGCTGTCTGCGCTTACTTACTGTTGATTAAATCTATATCCGTATCCTGCTCTGTTTACAATCATCGTTGCACAATCTCCCATTTTCTTTCTAAGTCTGGTTATATGCACATCTACCGTACGTTCGGTTATGTATGGAGTGTCTTTCCACAACTTGTCGATTATATCTTCACGAGAGAACATCTTATCTTGGTTGGTGGCAAGTAGCATCAATATTTCATATTCTTTCTTTGTTAGCTCCAACACGGAGCCGTCTATTCTGACTTCTTTGAGTTCGGTGTTTACCTCCAATCTGCCATAGTTTGACACTACTTCTTTCTTTTCTGCAACGTTTTCTGCTCTTACAAACCGCCTAAGAACAGCTTTGACACGAGCCACAACCTCTTTTATAGAGAAAGGTTTTGATATATAATCGTCTGCACC
>JAUMWZ010000192.1 GCA_030529405.1 Bacteroides sp.
CATATACTGTTTATTTCTAAATAATACATAGTTGGTTATCAAACCGTATGTCACTGACTTATAAGTATGACATAGCAGGTTTATAGATTGATATACTGTTGTTTTCGGAATAAAAAAAGTAGTCTGCTTGTGTTAAGTCAGACTACTTTTTTGTTATGTATGAGTGTCTTACTTATCGTAACACACTTCCTGTCACTTTATTATTGCTTGTTTTCTGGTTTAGGTAGAAGTATCTTTCTTGACAACTTAAACTTACCTGTCTTTTGGTCTATGTCTATAAGTTTAATCTCTACTTCGTCGCCCTCTCTTAAGCCTCCGTCTTCCACAGTTTCCAATCTCTTCCAGTCAATTTCAGAGATGTGTAGCAATCCGTCCTTACCAGGCAAAAACTCAATGAAAGCACCATAAGGCATGATAGAACGTACCTTACCTTTATAAACTTCTCCTACTTCTGGTACAGCAACAATACCTTTTATCTTCTTTATTGCCGCTTCTATCGAAGCCTTATTTTCTGCCGAAATCTCTACACGTCCTGCACCTTCTATTTCTTCAATAGTAATCACAGCACCTGTCTCTTCCTGCATTGCTTGTATTATCTTACCGCCTGGGCCAATAACTGCACCTATGAAGTCTTTAGGTATAATCATCACTTCAATTCTAGGAACGTGTGGCTTGAAGTCTTCACGTGGTTGGGCAATAGTTTCTGTTATCTTGCCCAATATGTGCATACGTCCTTCTTTAGCTTGATTAAGAGCTTTCTCTAGAATGTCGTATGACAAACCATCAACCTTTATATCCATTTGGGTTGCAGTAATACCGTCTTTAGTACCAGTAACCTTAAAGTCCATATCTCCTAAGTGGTCTTCGTCTCCAAGAATGTCAGAAAGAACTGCGTATTTCTCTTCGCCTGCATTCTTTATAAGACCCATTGCGATACCAGAAACAGGTTTGTTGATTTTCACACCAGCGTCAAGTAGTGCCAAAGTTCCAGCACATACTGTTGCCATTGATGAAGAACCGTTAGACTCAAGAATGTCAGACACCACACGAACTGTGTACGGATAGTCTGCTGGTATTTGTCCCTTTAGTGCTCTGAAAGCTAGGTTTCCGTGTCCAATCTCTCTACGTCCTACTCCTCTTTGTGCTTTAGCCTCTCCTGTAGAGAATGGAGGGAAGTTATAATGTAATAAGAATCTTTCTTTACCTTTAGTTAGAACATCGTCTACAAGTTTTTCATCTAACTTAGTACCCAATGTTACTGTTGTCAGAGATTGAGTTTCTCCTCTTGTAAACACTGCTGAACCGTGAGGGCCAGGAAGGTAGTCTATTTCGCACCATATAGGTCTTATCTGAGTTGTTGTACGTCCGTCAAGGCGTTTACCCTCATCAAGTATGCTACGACGCATAGCTTCTTTTTCTACATCGTGATAATATCTGTTGATTAGTCCTTCTTTTTCTGCCAATTCTTCTTCGCTAAATTGAGCCTTAAGTTCTGCTTTCACAGCTTCGAAAGCATCGTGTCTTTCGTGCTTGTTTGCGTTGCCCGATGCAGCTATAGCATATACTTTTTCGTAGCAGAAGTCTTTCACTGCTTTTCTCAAGTCTTCATCGTGCACTTCGTGGCAGTATTCTCTTTTCACTGTTTTGCCCACAGCTTCCATAAGTTCTAACTGTGCTTTGCAGTGTTTCTTTATCTCTTCGTGTGCAAACTTCATGGCGTTTAGTAGGTCGGCTTCTGATACTTCTTTCATTTCGCCTTCTACCATCATGATGTTATCGTATGTAGCTGCCACCATAACGTCCATGTCTGCTGTTTCCAGTTGATCAAATGTTGGGTTTATAACAAACTTACCGTCTATTCTTGCTACTCTCACTTCTGATATAGGACCATTGAACGGAATGTCTGAAACAGCTAGAGCTGCAGATGCTGCAAGACCAGCTAATGCGTCTGGCATATCTACTCCGTCAGCAGAGAATAATACGATGTTTACGTATACTTCTGCATGGTAGTTGTCAGGGAATAATGGTCTTAATGCACGGTCTACCAAACGGCAAGTCAATATTTCATAGTCCGACGCCCTGCCTTCTCTCTTTGTAAATCCACCAGGGAAGCGTCCGAACGCAGCATATTTTTCTTTATACTCTACCTGTAAAGGCATAAAATCTGTTCCAGGAACTGCATCTTTTGCGGCACAAACAGTTGCAAGAAGCATAGTATTGCCCATACGGAGCATCACAGAACCGTCTGCTTGTTTTGCCAATTTTCCTGTCTCGAGTGTGATGGTTCTTCCGTCAGCAAGCTCGATTGTTTTAACAACTGGGTTAATCATAAAAACTTGTTTTCTAAATATCGTCTAAAAAATCGTGCAAATATAATCATTAAAATTAGTAGCAACAACTAAAACCTGTTTAATATGAGATAAATATGATTTTTATGCTTAATCTGTAACATATTATCTCTTTGATTTGGAGGTGTTGAGTCTTATTTTCTTTGTCAGCTGTGTGTGCGGGAATAGTTGATATTTCTTGTGTCTGATTGTCTAGAAAAGGTTCTGTTTTGTGAATTGTATATACTATGAAAATAAACTATATACACTTTGAAAGTCAGTTATATATAGTTTGTATGTCAATGATGTATGGTTTAGGAATATGATGTTTTTGATATCTTAATCTGATGTAGGCGTATTGTTAGTTCGGGGTTTACCTTTTGAAGTCTAGATATG
>JAUMWZ010000193.1 GCA_030529405.1 Bacteroides sp.
GGGATTTTTTGCTCCTTTTGTAGCGACAAAAGGAGAAGAAAAGAAGAAAGTAAAATGAGAACAAGAAAACCCACTATCTAAGTTATATACAACTGACTTATAAAACATATATAATTTAGAAACAAACTATATATAGCTGACAAACAAACTGTATAGAGTTTAGAAATCACGTGAGAAACACTGACTTACAAAGCATAAAACCGATACTTGGAACTCAATATAAGAAAAAGGGGAAAGTGAGGTAGGTATATAAAACAAAGAAGGCCGTCTATCACAGACAGCCAATCTTCATTCCTTAAAATTTAATACCATGAAAAACACAGTGCAAATATAGTATGCACAGTCAGTTTATTACACATATTCCTGCGTAAATCTTATTTTATTTACAACTCTTTAACTCAACCCTCCTCAAATTAACTACTCTACATACAAAACTAACCCTTTCAGATACTCACCTTCAGGGTGATATATGTTAATAGGGTGGTCAGCTGGTTGCGTAAGTTGATGCAGAATTCGAACATTTCGACCAGACATTGCCGCCGCACTAAACACTGCTGTTCTGAAGTTGTCCTTAGTTACCACCTGCGAACAAGAGAACGTAAACAGAACTCCACCTTTCTTAATCTTCTCAAAGGCTTTTGCATTAAGTCGTTTATACCCCTGCAAGGCGTTCTTCAAAGCCCCTCTATGTTTAGCAAAAGCAGGTGGGTCAAGCACGATAAGGTCATAATTGCCTCCCATCTTATCTAAAAACTTAAATGCGTCTTCTGCATACGCCGAGTGTCTGTCGTCATCTCCAAAGTTAAGTTCAACATTTCTTTTTGTCAGCTCAATAGCCTTTGCCGAACTATCAACCGAGTGTACGAGGTCAGCGCCACCTCTCATTGCATAGAAAGAAAAGCCCCCCGTGTAGCAAAACATATTCAACACGTTTTTGCCCTTAGAATATTTTTCAATCAAACTTCTGTTATCTCTTTGGTCTACAAAGAAGCCAGTCTTTTGTCCCCGAAGCCAGTCCACATGGAATTTCAATCCGTTTTCGACAGCAACATCTTCTTTGCTGTTGCCAATTAAGAAACCATTTTCTGGAAACAAATCTGCCTTATATGGTAAAGTAGTTTCAGACTTGTAGTAAACATTGCTTACCACACCACTTAAAGCAGAAACAACCGCCTCAGCAACATTCATTCTTTCCATGTGCATGCCTGCTGAGTGTGCTTGCATAACAACAGTATCTCCGTAGACATCTATTATCAGTCCGGGCAGATTATCGCCTTCGCCATGCACCAAACGGTATGTGTTATTGTTCGGATTGTTAGCCACTCCGATAGCAAGTCTTACATCATAAGCAAGTTTTATCTTCTCAACCCACCACTCTTTATTTATCTCTTCTTGCGTAAACGACAACACTCTTACGGCAATGCTACCTATCTGATAATGCCCTTTAGCTATAAACTCTCTGTTGTGTGTATATACTTCAACAAGTTCTCCTTCTTCAACTTGCCCTTCGATGCGGTCTATTGCCCCCGAAAATATCCATGGGTGAAATCTTTTTAGTGATTCGTCTTTGCCTCTTTTAAGGTATATCTTGTTCATTGCTATTTGCTATTTTCCAGTTCAATCAATTTATTGTATATTTCTACGCAAGCCCATGCATCTGTAGCTGCATACTCTTTCTGTTTATCAGTAAGCACCTCTGCATTCCAATTGGATAGTTGCACTTTCGTTGGCTTAGCTATTTTTCCGCCAAGAAGTATGGCAAATATTTTCTGAAGGCTTTGCACTTCAAGCCCAATCTTCTTTATCATTGCCTGAATATCAATCATATTCATCGCCTTAAACTTGCTTAGCTTGTTTAGCGCATCTATATCTCCTCCAACGGCAAGCCCTATTTTCATGATGCTAGCAGACTGAAATATGCTCATTATCTCTTCTTTCAGCCCCACCTTGTTAAGCCTAAACAGAAACACACAGTCGTCTGTTGCCACCTGCAATAAAGCCACTTTGAACATATTGCTCTTGCCTTTCTGAAAGCTAGGACGTGTTTCTGTGTCTATCCCCACCATTGTTTTCTGCTTTATTCTTTCCACTGCATCGGCAACGGAGTCTTGACTATCTACCAAGACAATATCGCCCTTGTAAGAAACAACAGGCAGTTGGTTTATCTCTTCTTTTGTTATGCTTTTCTTGATAAAATCCATCTATTAGAACATTGATTTTTCTTGTCGGGAAGACTGTATATGCTTTAGAAGTAAACTATATATGATTTACAACTAAACTATACTTAAAATAAATCTTGACTATATACGGTTTCCTCCTCGTCTTCATACTCTTCTTGTTCAGAGTATTTTATGCTATGAAGTGCGCGCATAGTGTTTACCAACTTCTGCCCCCAGTATGTGGCAAAGTTTTGCTGACAGAGTGCGAGAGAATCGTTCATTGTTTGGTTAAGTCCCAAGCTAAACACAAATGTAAAGTTTCGTATGTCTTGATATATATCGGCTATATCTTCCGACACGTTTTTCTTTATCGGCTGGTCACTATATTCCATTTCAGAAACAAAGACCTCAAGATAATCGTCAGACGAACCTAATACTGCCGCCACACTCTGACGTACGTTGTCATACATGCTCTCC
>JAUMWZ010000194.1:0-1466 GCA_030529405.1 Bacteroides sp.
AAGACACTGTTTGAGATAGAGCAAATAAGACGTTCGGCACAACTTCATGCCAAGTGCTATGACATGATACCACAGCTTTATCGTCAGGGAATGACCGATTTAGAGTTGTCGGTAGAGATTGAGCGTGCAATGCGTCTTAACGGCAACCTCGGTATATTCCGTGTGTTTGGCAGAAGTATGGAGATTTTTATGGGGAGCCTTCTTGTTGGCGACAATGCCCTATATCCATCTCCCTACGATTTTGCACTTGGTGGACAAGGAATAGATGAAAGTCTGCCTTGCGGACTAAATAAAACTCCGATAAAAGAGGGCAACTCTATCATGGTAGATATGGGAGGTAACTTCTTCGGATATATGTGTGATATGACTAGAGTATACTCCGTTGGGAAGCTGTCTGACGAGGCTTACACAGCACACAATGTTTGCCTTGAGGTGCAGAGTGAGGTTTCTGCCATTGCCAAAGAAGGCGTTCAAGCACAAGAACTATATAATAAAGCAATAGAGGTTGTTGGCAAATATGGTTTTGCTGATAGATTTATGGGTAGCAAACAGCAAGCAAAATTCGTCGGACACGGCATTGGTCTTGTGATAAACGAATCGCCTGTGCTTGCACCACGAGTAAAAACAGAGTTAGAGGCAGGTATGGTCTTTGCACTTGAACCTAAGATTGTGATACCGGGTGTAGGAGCAGTGGGGGTGGAAAACACTTGGCTGGTTACTAAAGAGGGGATAGAAAAACTTACAATCTGTAATGAAGAGATTGTTCAGATAGGCTGATTGTGAGGGAAGTATAATATAGGTTGTCAATAAAAATAAAGCATATACATAAATAATTATAGCCGTGTAAGACAATTTTAGTTATTGTCTTATACGGCTTTCTTTTTTCTCTTTCCTGCGGTGTGCTATCAATCTGTTTGTACACTATATATGGTTTGCAACTCAACAGTATACAGTTTAATTTCTATTTATATATAGCTTACATATAGGTTATATACAGTTTGCAGGCAGGTCTTGTACACCTGTCTGGCTTTATGATGATATGTTGTTGATAATTAAAATATTAAAATACGTAATGTTGTGAAGATAGCCCAACAACAGTATGTGTTGTTGGTAACTGAATAAGCCCTATTAAAGAGCAATCAACGGTTAATTAAAAAGTCAGATTAAGCTACTTTAGTTTCTGTGGCACTTACTGCAACAGTGCTTGCAACCATACACATTCTCGTAATGCTTCTTTGCCTCGGCTATGGCTTCTTTACAGTTAGAAAAGAAACCAAGATAGATCATGTTTTCTTTGTTTGGCAAATGAGAACATTCACAGCAATGAACTTCGTGACCTCCTCCTAACATAGTATTTATATCCACATAATATTTGTCCATAGAGCTTCTTTATTTGCTGGTTAATACTCTTATCAATCGCATTTTATTATACTTACTGTTATCTATTTTACGGAATGTTTACAGAT
>JAUMWZ010000194.1:1566-2629 GCA_030529405.1 Bacteroides sp.
AAAAAAGGCTCAACAAAAGTTTATTTGCTGAGCCTTATATCCTAACTTCTTAACCGTATATACTTTGTTTGCAAACAGTATATAGCTGACTTTCAAACAGTATATAACTTAGAAACTGACTGTATACGGTTTGGAAATAGGGAGTGATAGCGTCTTGTTTTTGTACTACTTATTTAGTAAAGAGAGCTAATAATCATCAGCCTACATACGATGATTCTTTTCTTATCGTTTGTGTTTTGTTGATGTTTATTACTGCCTCACTGTTGTTAAGTGGTAATAAGTCTAATAAGTCCTTATATTTATCTATTATTGCTTGCGAAGACTTTTCGAAAGGATATTCCTTGAAGTGTGGAACAACATAGAAATCTATTATTCCAAGTCCTTCGTATTGGGTCAATTCGGGTGCTAATGTTTTGTCGTCCATTAACTCAACATATTCTATGTTTTTAGAACATATCATTGCGCCTGCAGACTCACCTATGTAGGTCATTCCTTCGTAAACCTTTTCCCTAATGTAGTCTAAGATTTCTTTTCTGTAAAGTTCTTGTAGTAAGAAGAATGTGTTACCTCCCGAAACGTATAGGCACTTGCAGTCTTTTAGAGTTTCTATTATTTTTTCTCTTTCAGTGTTGGCAATATCTAATATAGATATGTTATAGTTTAAGCCCTTAAATACGTCTATAGCTTCGTGAACATATCCGTCATACTCCTCAACATTTGATGCTGTGGGTATGAATACTATATCGTTGAATTCTGAGCCATATAGAAACTCTTTAAGAGTATTCTTTGTTCCGTATAAATAAGAAGTAAGAAATGTTTTCATGTGTGTTTGCGTTGATTATTAGTCTTTTATATCCTAACTTCTTAACCGTATATACTTTGTTTGCAAACAGTATATAGCTGACTTTCAAACAGTATATAACTTAGAAACAGACTGTATACGGTTTAGAAATAGGGTGTGATAATAGTCTGCGAAGGTAATAACATCAATCTTTATGAGCAATAGATGTTGTGCTGTTGTTGTGTGACTTTTTGGGGACTTTAATCTGCTTTTGGGGTTTCG
>JAUMWZ010000195.1 GCA_030529405.1 Bacteroides sp.
TGATGAGGATACTTGTGTGCCACCGAATATATTATCGGCACAGTCATAGCCACATCTCCTAAAGCAGAAAAACGAATGACAAGTACCTTGCTCATCTACTATTTTTTAGCGTATAGCACAGGATTAAGATTAGGGTCGTTATACATCTTCATCTGCTTATATACCTTCATATACTTCCTTCCCTCTTCGATGTCGGCAAGCAGTTGGTCTATTGCTGACGAAAGGTCTTTCTTTTGTTCAAGCAACACGTTTAGTTTCTTTTCGCACTGCTCCTTATGTTCTTTTGTGGTGTCTGTACGTTCCACTTCTTTTTGCATATGGTATATTTTCAGTGCAAGTATAGACAGTCTGTCTACCGCCCATGCTGGACTTTCTGTGTTTATAGTAGCGTTTTCTTTCACTTTCACGTCTTTATATCTGTCTAAGAAATAGCTGTCTATAAGTTCCACAAGGTCTGTTCTGTCTTGGTTAGACTTGTCTATCCTTCTTTTCAATACCAATGCTTCGGCTGGGTCTATATTGGGGTCTCTGATGATGTCTTCAAAATGCCATTGAACTGCATCTATCCAATTTTTCAGATAAAGATAGTATTCTATTGTTTTAACCTCGAACGGGTTGTTCATTGTAGCATCTACACTGTCAGTAATATGATAGTCATTTGTTGCTCTCCAGAATAAATCATTACAAAGTGAGCTGAAAGTCATAATCAAAAAAGTTTAATGGGTTTATAATTGACACAAAGCTATGTATTATTTTCAATTAAATCAATGTTTGTAAAACTATTAACAAATAAAAAGAAATAGTTGTTTTGCGTACTGTTTTGAGCTGAGCTTTGTCGTGTATATAGCTGAATGCTTTTTCTGACTGTATATGGTTTGCAAGTAGACTATATAGAGTTTGAAGATAGGTTGTATATAGTTTGCGATAGTGTTGTTTGTGCGTGTTGTGTGCAGGCTTTATTGCCTTTGCTTTATGTGATGTTTAGTGATGTGTTGTTGGCTTCTGTCTTGCGTTTTATGCATAAAAAAAACAGTGGCAGAGATAATGTTGTTATCTCTGCCACTGTTATGGTAGAAAAGTATGAGAGTGTTTATTTCTTCTTTAGATTGATTATGATTACTCCGTTCTTAGCTTCTTCTCCGTATTTGTCAGTAGCTTGTTTTCCTTTCAATACAGACATAGATTCGATGTCTTCGCTCTTTAATTTTGATATGTATTCTTTTGTGGCTTTCTTTCCATCAACAATGTATATCAACATAGGTGATATAGATATTTCTTGTCCGTTTTCATTTGTTTTTATTACAATCACGTTGCTGTCTCCCTTTTTATTGGCTTTCTTTACGATGATGTGTTTAATCTTGCCTGCTGATAATTGTTGCATTTCGGACTTGTCTATCTCTTTTCCGTCAATGAAGATTTTAGTGTCTTCTTTTATTTTTCCGTTTGTGTTTTCCTGAGTTGAGCTAACCTCTATTGAGTTCATAGTACCGTTTATGCTGTTTGTTAAGTTAGTTCCACCCTTGGTGTTTATAAATACAACCCCATCTTTAGCTTTGTCGCCATATTTTGCAATCATCTCTTGATTTTTCAGCACAATTATGCTCTTTATGTCTTTAGAGTTTTTGCTCATAACCTCACTTTCATTTACTTCTTCGCCGTCTATTATGTAGATTTTGTTCTCTACTTTTGTTGTGGTTGCTTTAGAAGTTTCTCCTCCATATAAAGCGAATGTTACAGGTACTGTGTACTTCGCACTGGCTACATTCCCGTCTTTGTCTGTGCCTGGAGTCCATTTAGGCATGTCGGTAAATATCTTCATAAACTTGTTGATGTTGCCTTCTCCGAGGATTTGTTCAGGTGTCTTTTTGTTGCTGATGTTTACTATTGTTGGGTCTTTGATGTTGCCTTCTTTGGTAACAATGAATTGTACAAGCACTCGTCCACCTTCTTTCATTCCCGTTTCTTTAGCAAAAGCAGCTGCTTTGTTGTTTAGGTAGCTCATAAGTTCTTTTGACCCACCTGGAAATTCAGGCATTTTCTCGCTCTTTAATTGTGAGTCTGTTCCTTTGGCGTCCATTCTCTCCGCAGTAATTGTTGTTTTCTCTGCTGTTGAGACTTTTTTGTTGTCTGCTTTGATTGTAAAACTTACAGGGAAAGTGTACATCACATTTACTGCCTTGCCTGTTTTGTCTCTACCTGGTTTCCACTTAGGCATGTTTCTGACCATGTTTAGTACCTTTTCAATTCCTTTTTCTCCTAAATATCCTTCAATGGTTTTGTTGTTAGATATACCAGTGATTTTCTCGCCCTTTATGCTTCCGTCAGACATAACTATAAACTGTACGAAGATTCGTGCGTTATCTTTTAGGTTTAATTCCTTGGCAAGTCCGCCTATGTTGTCGTATATATAGGTCATAAGTTCCTTTTGTCCGCCCGGATACTCTGGCATCTTTTCAGCCATATTGACTGTTTCTATCTTCTTGTTTGATGCAGTGTCTGCCTTTTGTATTATTTCTTTTATTGAGTTTTCAGTTTTTACAATCTGCTCTATATTAACGTTTTCAAGTTCATTTATAGTGCTTCTGATTTCTGGTCGTGCTAGTGCTACTGCGCTTGCAGTCATTA
>JAUMWZ010000196.1 GCA_030529405.1 Bacteroides sp.
TAGTTTCTAAAGTGGTGATTGTTAGTACTATTTTTTATCACTTGATAAATGCCGAAAAACTTAAACATAAATCTAATACTATGAATAACGAGTTATCAAACAGGTTAAATAGCCTTTCAACATCGGCTACTCTTGCTATGGCTCAAAAGAGTATAGAGCTAAAAGAGCAAGGAATAGATGTTATAAACTTGAGTGTTGGCGAGCCAGACTTCAACACTCCAGACCACATTAAAGAAGCAGCAAAAGATGCGATTGATAAAAACTTCTCTCGCTACTCGCCTGTACCTGGTTATCTTTCATTGCGTGAAGCAATCTCAAAGAAACTATTAAAAGAGAACAATATGACCTATGCTCCTGAACAAATATCTTGTTCTAACGGAGCAAAACAAGCCGTATGTAATGTTATTCTTTCCATAGTTAATCCAGGCGATGAGGTTATTATTCCTGCTCCTTATTGGGTTAGTTATCCAGACATGGTGAAGTTGGCAGACGGTACTCCTATTATTGTATCGGCTGGTATAGAACAAGACTTCAAGATTACTGCAACGCAACTTGAAAAGGCTATGACAGATAAAACAAGAGCAATTATTCTTTGCTCTCCTTCTAATCCTACTGGTTCTGTTTATACAAGAGAAGAACTATCTGCCCTTGCAGATGTATTGAGAAAGCACCCGAGAGTAATAATTATATCGGACGAAATATACGAACACATCAACTATATAGGTAAACATTGTAGTATTTCAGAGTTTTCTGGAATGAAAGAACGTACAGCTATCATCAACGGTGTATCTAAAGCATATGCAATGACAGGTTGGCGTATAGGTTTTGTAGCTGGACCTACTTGGTTGGTAAAGGCTTGCAACAAACTACAAGGACAATACACTTCTGGCCCATGCTCTGTTTCTCAGAAGGCAGCAGAGGCTGCTTATGTTGGAACACAACAACCAGTTGAAGATATGCGTAAGGCTTTCCAAAGAAGAAGAGACCTTATCGTAGAATTAGCTAAACAAGTAGAAGGATTTGAAGTAAACGTGCCTCAAGGTGCATTCTATTTGTTGCCTAAGTGCGACTCTTATTTTGGTAAGACAGACGGTACAACAGTTATAAAAGATTCTAATGATTTAGCTCTTTATTTGCTAGATAAAGCACACGTTGCTTGTGTAGGAGGTGATTCTTTTGGAGCGCCAGATTGCATACGTATGAGCTATGCTACAAGCGATGAGAATATAGTAGAGTCTATTAGAAGAATAAAAGAAGCGTTGTCAAGATTGAAGTAACAACTTTTTGATGGTGGTCTTCTGACTCGCTATCTGAAAATGAAATGTAAGGCAATACATAGGTTTTTAAGCCTATGTGTTGCCTTTTTTGTTGCAAATTCTTATTTGTTTGCTTTTTTTGTATGTTGTTTTTTCACGGTTTCATTAAAAGCTATTTACTTTACCGTATAATAATTATATGCAATGTCATAAGTTGCAAGTATTACTAACCATTTAATCTATTAACTAAGATGAGAAAGATTATTTTTTTAATTATTGTTTTGTCGGCTCTAATATCTACGACATTAAGTGCACAAAGTATTAACCCACGTGTTGAGTTAGGTACAGTTTTCACAACAGGTAAAGTGTCAAGTGGTGGAGGTTTCAGAATACCTAATGACATAAGTCTATCTGTTGGGTCGAAATTAGGCTTTCGTTTTGGCGCAGGTGTTGAGATTGGGCTTGCAGAGTTTGGTAATTCAAGTCTTTATTTCGTTCCTTCTTTGAATTACAAGATGCATGGTCTTAAAGTAGCAGAAATAGGTCCTGATTTTATGTACAACTTACCTTTCTCTGATTTTGGGGGTGTAACTGAAGACTCAAGAGGAAAAATTGTTGCTAATATGCACGACATTAGTTTGCCATTAAACTTGGGAATGAGAATGGAAGTTACTGATTTGTTTGCAGTTTCTTTTGAGGTGGGTCCATACCTACAATACACACTATCTGCTAAGGCTAAAGCTACTATAGAAAATCATACTTACGAGTCTGACCTTCTAAAAGAAAGTAATATGGACGATTCTGACAGTAGCTCTCCTTCTAATCCTTTTACTGGTCTTATTAAGAAGTTTGATGCAGGTTTAGGTGCTAATGTTGCTTTTGAATACAGCAAGTTCTTCTTGAGAATGGGCTATAACCACTCTATGATGAATAGATTTAACTCTTCTCATAGTTTCTTATCTAGCATGGAAGAAGAAATGAAAAAGCAAGTAGAAAAGATTAACTTCAAAACAAATGGCTGTTATGTTACCTTAGGATATAGGTTCTAATACGCATACTATAATCTTGTTTTCAACGAGATTGATTGTTTAATAAAACATAATCCCCTTATAGCCAATTTGCTATGAGGGGATTTTTTGTTTCGTTTTTAAGTTGTATTTACTCCTTTTTTTCTCTTATAAGTCAATAGATTTGTTGTCTTTACTCTGCTTTTGTGATTACATTTGCTAGCTCAAACTGCTATAACTCTCTCTTGCTATATATTGCCCTATGCTTTTGTCTTTCTACATCTTGATTATTATATAATAACTGTGCTAAAACTGACTGTATATAGTTTGCTTTCAAATTGTATACAGTTGATTT
>JAUMWZ010000197.1 GCA_030529405.1 Bacteroides sp.
AAATCAGTTATATATGGTTTGCAAGTACACTATATATGGTTTGTAAATATGCTAAACAATATATGTTTGAAAACAAAGTGGGCTATATCTGTAAATTTACACGATATAGCCCACTGTTTATTTATTGCCCAACTGCTGTTTCAGCTATGAAAAAACGGTAAAAATATATTTTTTATCTGTCTTTAATACTCTCTTTCATAGTTTCCTCTTTGTATTTAATAGCACTCATACCTGTACTTTTCTTAAAGAAACGGCTGAAAGTTGCTTGATCTTCAAACCCTAGAATATCCGAAATCTCTTTTGCATTCTTATTGCTATACAATAGTAGTCGTTTAGCTTCAGCCTCAATTCTTTCGTGAATGACCTTTAGTGGCGACGGTAGCTTGCAAGTTGCAAATATGTTTGATAGTGTTTTAGGCGACTTGTGGAGCATATCTGCATAGTCTTGCACCTGCTTTTTCTCTCTGAAATGTTCATCAACGAGTGTGTAAAACTTACGCACAATCTCGAAACCATGCTCTTTCTCTCGGGTTATTTCCATTCTTTTGCGCGCCACACGTGTACATTTGATGATGAAACGCTTTAATGTAATGCGCAACATCTCTTCTTGCAAGTTGTCGTCAGTGTTAAACTCTTGCTTGAAACACTCTATCACTTCGCTGACATAGTCATATTCCTCTTCGTCAAGGGTAAACGTAATCAAGTGCGAAGAACCGTTGAACAGAAATCCACTGCAAGACACTTCTTTGTCGTTGCCATATATACAATAGAAGTTGCCATTGAATAGTATTGTGTAATATTCTCCTTCAATGTCTTTGAATTCAAGGTGTTGCAAGTTGGTAAGTGATATTATTCCCCCCTTGTCTATCCTCATATCTTGGTGGTCTACTTCTATAACTATATGTCCACTCTTCACCCAAATGAACTTATACAGCCTTTTGTCTGCCCTAAGTTCTTCATCGGCATGATACGCATCGGTAACAGCCAACTTCCCTTTCAGCTTTGTTTCGTATGTCAGAGTCATATTATTGCTATTCTAAGAAAGATGCTTGAAACGATAAAGGCAATAGTTGTGACGCACTGCGCAATATGTGTATGTGTTGTTTGCCATATAGAAGTATCTTTATAGGCTTTGCAAATCTGTTTTCAGTTTCCAATATCACTTGTCTGCACGAACCACATGGAGGAATAGGATTGTCTATAAATCCGGCTTCGCTCTTAGCTGCTACTGCAAGCATCTCTACACTGCTGTCCGGATACTGTGAGTTGGCATAGAACAAGGTTGTGCGCTCTGCACACGTGCCTGAAGGATATGCAGCATTTTCTTGATTAGTTCCACTGACTATTTCGCCGTTACTTAGCAGTGCTGCTGCTCCTACTGAGAACTTAGAATATGGAGCATAACTTCTGCTTGTTGCTTTCTTTGCCTCGTCAATAAGCCTTTTTTCTTGCTCGTTAAGCTCGTCGTATGTGCATTGTGTAACCACTGCTGTGATGTGAAGTTCTTTCATAGTTGCTATTTTGTTTTAAGTTTTTGTTACTATCATATTTGTTGCGTCAGATGCGTCTTTTCTCTCCGTTTATGAACTGTATATAGTTTATTTCTAAACTGTATATTACTAACTTACAAACTATATATATCTGATTCTTGATTTATATATAGTTTGCGTGCCACATCTTCACGCATACAAATCTATAAAATGTACGCCTGACGGCAAAAGTGTAAATAACCGTCTTGCCATCTCTACAAAAGTATTAAAGAAATTGATAATGTCATTTTTTTTTTTGAATTTTGTCAGTTAAACAAACAGTACTTAATCTTTTTTTCCGATGAGAAGACTTTTTTTCGCACTTATACTTTCGTGGGGTTTCACAATATGTTTTGCACAAAAACAAAACAGACACTATCTCAACTACATTGAGAAGTATAAAACTATTGCCGTAGCACAGATGCAACGATACAGAATACCTGCTAGCATCATACTTGCACAAGGTTTGCTTGAAAGTGGAGCTGGGAGGAGTGCCTTGGCTACAAAGAGTAACAACCACTTTGGTATTAAGTGTGGAAGCAATTGGAGAGGAGCTACCGTGTCGCACAATGATGATGCAATAGGAGAGTGTTTTAGAGCATATAACCACCCTAGAGAGTCGTACGAAGACCACTCTATGTTTCTTGTGGGAGGTAAGAGATATGCATTCCTGTTTCAACTTAAAACATCTGACTACAAAGGCTGGGCTAGAGGACTGAAAAAAGCTGGATATGCCACAGACCCTTCTTATGCCAACAAGTTGATAAGCATAATCGAGAATTATGAGCTGTATCGCTTTGACGGAAAGAGGGTTAAGGTAAGAGAACAACGAGAAAGAAATGACGAAAGAGAACACTATTCTCCGATAGCTAGAGATGTATATCTGTGCAACGACATAGCCTATGTTGTGGCAAAAGATGGCGACACATTCAAAACTATTGCTAAAGATATGGGAATAGGGTGGAGAAGACTAATAAGATATAACGACTTACACAAAGGCTATACATTAGAGGCTGGAGATAGAGTTTATCTGAAAAGTAAGAAGAGAAAAGCTGACCGTGCAAACTCATACTATAT
>JAUMWZ010000005.1:0-17127 GCA_030529405.1 Bacteroides sp.
CAAACTGCTCTTTTACTCCTTTTCTCCTCTCTACTATCATTTAGTCAATATTAACCGAGTATATTGTTTTATTACCGCCGATATGTTAGTTTTTTCTCCAATCTTGTGTTGTGTCAGTATCATATATTTAATGGCTTTACTTCCTGTGTGTTACTTAACTGAACCTATATTACATTTTCCCTCTTTGCAAACTGTATATAGATTAAAAACAAACTATATATAGTTTATTTGCAAAGTATATATAACCTAAATCTTGACTGTATATGATTTAGCAAACAAGTATAGACACCGTCAAATTATTATGTGTAAACACCCACTGAAATCATTCGATGATTTATGAAAAAGAAATACGACATCAGTAGTCAAAGCAAGTATTACACAATGGGTATGGATATAAAAAAAGGAGTACCGCCGTACTCCAATCAGTTAACCTTAAATCTAATACTATGAAAAACACGATGCAAATGTATAGCTGTTTTGTATATACTCCAAACAAAAAGCGATGTTTTCTCTAGTTTTAGCATTTATTTAACACAAAACCATCTTATTATCACATTTATTTTTACTTCTTCTGTATTAAATCCTTCATTTTCTCTATTTCGTCGCGATATTGCATAGCCTCTATGTACTCTCTCTTCTTAGCAGCCTCGTTCATCAACTTAGTCAATTCGTCAATTCGTTTTTCCACTCCGCTCTTAGACATATACTCCATCAACGGATCGGCAGCCATATTAGGTGCAACTTCTTCTGAATATCCATAGTCCACAACCTTAGTTGCCTCTTTATTCCCTCTGTCAAAAACAGAAAGATTTCTAGCCTTGACAATCTGTTTAGGAGTAATTCCGTGTTCTTCGTTATATGCCAACTGCTTCTCTCTTCTACGATTGGTTTCATCAATAGTTTTCTGCATGCTGTTAGTGATAACATCTGCATACATAATAACCTTTCCATTTACGTTACGTGCTGCTCTACCAGCCGTTTGAGTGAGTGCTCTGTACGAACGGAGAAAGCCCTCTTTGTCAGCATCTAGTATAGCAACTAGCGACACTTCGGGTAGGTCTAGCCCCTCTCTTAATAAGTTTACACCTATAAGCACATCATAGTTTCCTTGTCTGAGGTCGTCCATTATGCGGATACGTTCTATAGTATCAACATCGCTGTGTATATACGTACACTTTATATCTATATCAAGTAGGTACTGAGCAAGGCTTTCTGCCATCTTTTTTGTTAGAGTAGTGACAAGTACACGTTCTTTACTCTCTACCCTATCTACTATCTCTTCAATCAGATTATCAACTTGATTCATGCTCGTACGAACCTCTATTACAGGGTCAAGCAACCCCGTAGGACGAATAATCTGTTCTACCACAACTCCATCACTCTGTATAAGTTCGTACTCAGCAGGCGTTGCACTGACATAGATTACACGTTTAGCAAGTCGTTCAAACTCATCAAATTTCAGCGGTCTGTTATCTAATGCAGCTGGAAGTCTAAATCCATATTCAACTAGTTTCTCCTTACGTGAGCGGTCGCCAGCATACATTCCCCTTATCTGTGGTACACTCTCGTGGCTTTCGTCAATAACCATCAAAAAGTCGTCTGGGAAGAAATCGAACAAACAATAAGGTCGTGTTCCTTCTTCTCTGCCATCAAAATACCTCGAATAGTTCTCTATTCCGGCACAGTGTCCTAGTTCTCTAAGCATTTCAAGGTCTAGATTTACCCTCTTAGTCAATCTTTCTGCCTCCTCAATTTTACCTATTGAAAGAAGGAAACTACTCTGTTTTTTCAAGTCTTCTTCTATCATATAAATGGCTTTCGCACTACGTTCTTTCGATGTCATAAACAGATTTGCAGGATATACCTTATATTCTTGCAACACATTTATAACTCTACGAGTTTGCGCATCAACCTCTTCTATGCTTTCAATCTCATCTCCCCAAAAACAAACACGTACTATTGTGTCGGCATAGGCAAGATGAATTTCCACCGTGTCGCCCTTTACTCTGAACTCTCCGCTCTGTGGTTCTATGTCTTTTCTAGCATACAAACTACCTACAAGTCTTTTTTCTAACACTCCAAGACCTATTTCTTCGCCACGCACAAGGTTTATCACGTTCTCATAAAAGTCTCCAGGATTGCCCATACCATATATACACGACACAGACGATACAACAATAACATCTTTTCTGCCCGATAACAGCGACGATGTTGCAGCAAGTCGGAGTTTATCTATCTCCTCGTTTATAGCAAAATCTTTCTCTATATATGTGTTTGTCGATGGTATATAAGACTCTGGCTGATAGTAGTCATAGTACGACACATAATACTCCACAGCATTGTCAGGAAAGAATGCCTTAAACTCACTATATAGCTGTGCAGCAAGTGTTTTGTTATGACTAAGAATTAGAGTTGGTTTATTAACGTTGGCTATAACATTGGCTATGGTGAACGTTTTTCCAGAGCCTGTAACCCCTAGAAGTGTTTGTTTGTCCACCCCTCTGTTTATTCCCTCCGTAAGTTGCTTTATTGCTTGCGGTTGGTCGCCAGTTGGTTTGTATGTCGATGATAATTGAAATTCCATATTAACCTGCAATATTCTCAAAAAAAACTCATCTTGCCAAGTTTTTCAGCAATCAATTAAGATAGATAAAGAATAAAATACACGTTCTGCAAACTATATATACTTGACTTTCAAACTATATATAAATTAAAAGTCAGTTATATATAGTCTAGTTACAAGTTGTATATCATTTGAAAATCACACTTACAGAGTGAAAATAGAGAAACAAAAACATTTTTTATAAAAGATGTTTATTTACCACCATAATTCTTAATGTTGAGAAACAAAAAAGCGCGTAATATATCTCATAAAGTATATTTCTTTATGCCTTTTCTCTTTGTAGAACAGATTTTTTTAATATAAATTTGCGGGTAACATAATAATATATTGACAAGACAATGGATAAAGACAAAAAAAACAGAAAGTCTAACATAAAAATCCTACTACTTAACGTGTTGGCAATGGCAGTAGTTATAGCTATTGTGGTTTTTGTTGCACTTAATTGGATAGACAACTACACTCAACACGGAAAGAGCGTTAAAGTGCCGAAAGTAAAAGGATTACACATCAGCAAGGTTGAGGAGATTTTGAAGCAAAGCAAAATAGAATGTGTAGTTGCAGACTCAATATACAACAAGGAAGAGGCTACTGGAACAGTGATGGAAATAAGACCAGATGAGGGTAGCAGTGTAAAGGAAGGAAGAAAAGTATTCGTAACTGTAAGTTCTAACAAAACACCCCTTATGCCTGTGCCAGATGTGGTAGAAAACAGTTCATATAGACAAGCGATGGCAAAAATATTAGCTGCTGGGTTCAACTTAACAGAAGATGAAGTAGTAGAGGGAAATAACGACTGGATATATGGAGTGAAATACAACGGAAGACTAATATCCTCAGGAGAAAAACTGCCTAAAGGGGCAAGGCTAACACTCGTTGTTGGAAACGGACGAAATGTAACAGAATATAAAGATTCTCTTACAATTAAAGCAGAAACAGAAGGAGAAACAGACGATAACTCAAGTTGGTTCTAAAGAGAAAGTTTAACAGAGGAAAAGAATGATGATGAATGCCGAGTTTGATAGCGAACTGGATTATGAGTTGGAAGACATAGAACCTGTTCAGCAAGAAGAACAGCTTTATGAGCATTTCCGTACAGTGATAGACAAAGGTCAATCGCCAATCAGAGTAGATAAGTTTCTTTTCGAGAAGATTGTAAACGCCTCGAGAAACAGAATACAAAAGGCTGCCGACGAAGGTATGGTTATGGCAAACGGGAAACCAGTTAAGAGCAGTTACAAGATAAAGCCTCTTGACGTTATCACACTAATGCTTGACAGACCAAAGTATGAAAACGACATAGTTCCAGAGAATATACCTTTGAAGGTGGTTTATGAAGATGAACATCTAATGGTAATAGACAAACCGCCCGGACTAGTGGTACACCCAGGCTGTGGTAACTATCAAGGAACATTAGTTAATGCTTTAGCTTGGTACCTGAAAGACTTAGATAGCTTCGACGCCAATGACCCTCACGTGGGACTTGTGCATAGAATAGACAAAGACACTTCAGGATTGTTGCTCATAGCAAAGACAGCTGACGCAAAGACTAACCTAGGCTTGCAGTTCTTCAATAAAACAACAAGAAGAAGATACAGAGCACTTGTGTGGGGAAATGTAGAGAAAGACGAGGGAACTATTATAGGAAGTATAGCAAGAAACCCTAAAGACCGTATGCTAATGATGGTTACTCCAAATCCAGAAGATGGTAAACATGCAGTCACACACTACAAGGTTATCGAACGATTAGGCTATGTAACACTTGTTGAGTGTAGGTTAGAAACGGGGAGAACTCACCAGATACGTGTTCACATGAAATATATAGGTCACACCTTGTTTAATGATGACAGATACGGAGGTAATGAGATTTTAAGGGGTACACACTTTAGCAAATACAAGCAGTTTGTGAATAATTGCTTTGATATTTGTCCAAGGCAGGCGTTGCACGCAATGACACTTGGTTTCAAACACCCCGTTACTGGAGAAGAAATGGATTTTGAATCGCCACTACCAGAAGATATGGTTAAACTGATAGATAAGTGGAGAACATACATCAACAATAGAGAAATTCAATGAAAAAAAACATAGCAATAGCAGCAGGTGGATATACATCTGAATATGGAGTATCAATAAAGAGCGCACAAGGGATACATTCTTTCATAGACAAAACTAGATATAACGTCTATATAGTAGAGATTAGAGAAAACTCGTGGCAAGTGCTTTTAGACGATAACCAAAGAATAGATATAGACAAGAACGACTTTAGCTTCCTGCTGAATAATGAGAAAGTGAAGTTTGATTTTGTTTATATAACAATACACGGTACTCCTGGTGAGGACGGACTATTACAAGGTTACTTAGAGATGATAAACATTCCATATTCTTGTTGTGGAGTGCTTACGTCGGCAATAACATACAACAAATATGTATGTAACAATTATCTAAGAGGTTATGGCATAGATGTTGCCAACTCAATGCTAGTTAGAAAAGGCGAGACTGTAAGCAACAAAGAAGTTATGGAAAGAATAGGTTTGCCTTGCTTTATTAAGCCTAGCCTCGGAGGTTCAAGTTTTGGTGTGAGCAAAGTAACTAAGGAAGAAGACATACAGAAAGCTATTGACAACGCAATCAAAGAGTCTGACGAGGTTATTATAGAAGCCTTTATGGACGGAACAGAGGTTACCTGCGGTTGCTACAAAACACGAAGTAAGTCGGAAGTATTCCCTATTACCGAAGTAGTTACACACAATGAGTTTTTCGATTATGATGCTAAATACAACGGACAAGTAGACGAGATAACTCCAGCAAGAATATCGGACGAGCTGACAAAGAAGATTCAGGACATGACATCAAGAGTATATGATATTTTGAACTGTAAGGGTATAATCAGAATTGACTATATTATTGAAAAAGATAAGATTAGCCTACTGGAAGTGAATACAACACCAGGAATGACAACAACTAGTTTCATACCTCAACAGATAAGAGCAGCAAAGCTAGATATAACAGAGGTTATGAACGACATAATAGAGCAGTAGTTATAAACTAAGTATAAACTAAAAATCAAGTATATATAGTTTAGAAGTAGAGCAAATACAGTCTAGAAATGCGTTATAAACGCATCATATTCAAAGAGAGAAACACAATCCTTTTAATTTTACGAGAAACACAAACAAAACAATGACCATGTGCAACAAAGAGTTTGATGAAATACGCCCATATCACGATAGCGAACTACCACAAGTGTACGAAGAACTGCTATCAGATGATAACTTTAAGAAAGTGATATCGGCTATTATGCCAGATATACCTTTTGAGTTGGTGGCACAAAAGATGAGAGCCTGCAAAACTAAGCTAGACTTCCAGAAAGCTTTTTGTTATGGTTTTATCAAAGACATAACAAAGAAGCAATCCACAGGAGTTAGCTTAGATATTTCAGAGCTTAGCGACAAAGAAAAAGCGTATACTTACGTTTCTAACCACAGAGATATTATTCTTGACTCTGGACTACTATCGGTGTATCTTGTAGACAAAGGACTTACCACAGTAGAAATAGCCATTGGGGATAATCTACTAATATATCCTTGGATTAAAAAGCTGGTAAGAATAAACAAATCGTTTATTGTTCAGAGGGGAATAAGCATGAGACAGATTCTAGAATCGTCTACACGTTTGTCCAGATATATGCATCACACAATAGCAGACAAAGGACAGTCTATTTGGATAGCACAAAGAGAAGGCCGCGCAAAAGACTCGAACGACAGAACACAAGAAAGCATATTGAAGATGTTTGCAATGGGAGGTGAAGGCAGCATAAAAGAAAGATTGAAACAGCTGAATATATCGCCTATGACAATATCATACGAGTATGACCCATGCGACTTCTTAAAAGTGAAAGAATTCATATTGAAAAATGAAGACAGAGAATATAAGAAGACACAAATGGACGACTTAATCAATATGCAAACCGGACTGTTTGGCTACAAAGGAGAAGTTAATATAAAACTAGCAGAATGTATTAACAACTTCATAGACACAATAGACGACAACACAAGCAAGCAAGACCTATACCGAATTATTGCAGAAAAAATAGATAAAGACATACACAGAAACTACGTCATATATAAAGGAAACTACATTGCCTATGATATGCTAAACGGCAAACAAGAATTTGCTGACAAGTACACAAACGAAGATGTAAGCAAGTTTAAGGACTATATGCGAAAGCAATTAGGTAAGATTGACGTGAAGATAAACAACACTGAATTTGCAGAAAAGCACTTCCTTTTAATGTATGCCAATCCTTTGAAAAACCACTTAGAGTCAAAACTATGAAAAACACAAAATCATTCCTTTTAATTTTAGCCTTATCTTTCGCGCTAATGGCTTGCGGTAAAGACAAAGACATAATAGTGCCACCACTAACGAAAGACTTTGCCGACTTAGAAAGTGACCACACAGGCGCACTGACGTATATAAACCTAGACAATGGGAAAAGATACCCTATCAGAGAAAACAAGTCCAATTACAGAACATCTCCAGACACAATCATAAGAGCAGTATGCAATTATCAGTTGGAATGGGACGAGAACAGAAAAAGATACGTAAAACTACCTTATGCAAAACCCATATTAGTTGTTGAGCCAAAGAGTGAAAGCAGCCCAGTATTCCAAAACGGAATGAAAGAAGACCCCGTATATATATTGAGTGTTTGGCAAGGAAAGAAGTATCTGAATATGCAAATTGGAATTAAAACCACTCCTGGAAGCAAGCACAAGTTCCAATTCAAGGAAGAAAAAATAACCGTTAAAGATGGAACAAAGTATGTAGACATGGCTCTATATCATGATGCAAACGGAGCAGAAGAGAAGTATCAAAGAGAAGTGTACCTAAGCATCAGAACAGCAAAATACTTTGAAGAAGGTATTGAATCAGTAGTTCTAAGGTTTGGATATCACACAAAAAACAGAAAAGGAGAAGTTATTCAGCAAAACAAATACAAAGAAGCTGGATATTCATTCCCTAAAGAGAAAAAGAAGTATATGTAATACCGCTTTGACAACAATATACAACTGACTTCTAAACCGTATATAGTCAGCTTTCAAACTATATATAGACAAGAAACAAACAATATATAGTTAAGAAGTCAGTTATATATCACTAACTTTCCATTTGTGTATAGTTTATTAAGATTATTAGCATCATATAATACAGGTTTATTTTATAACTTTGCGAATAAAATTATTGACAAATGACAAAGTTAAGCGTAAACATAAACAAAGTAGCTACTATACGAAACGCAAGAGGAGGTAATATTCCAAACTTACTAACCTTTGCTATGGACTGTGAAAAGTTTGGTGCAGACGGTATAACAGTACACCCAAGACCAGACGAAAGACACATCAGAAGAGAAGATGTGTTTGAAATCAGACCAAAACTAACCACTGAACTGAACATCGAAGGATACCCAACAAAAGAATTCTTAGACTTAGTAATAAAGGTTAAGCCTCATCAAGTAACACTAGTACCTGATGCACCAGACCAACTAACGTCAAACAGAGGGTGGAACACACTAGAACATAAAGACTTCTTAAAAGAAATAATAGACAGACTAAAGGGAGAAGGAATAAGAACTTCTATTTTTGTTGAAGCAAACCCTGAAATGGTTAAGAACGCAGCAGATATAGGAACTGACAGAGTTGAGCTGTATACAGAACCATACGCAAGCATGTTCGACAAAAATAAAGAACAAGCAATAGAACCATTCATTAAAGCTGCCGAAGCAGCCAAGAGTGTAGGACTAGGACTCAATGCAGGACACGACCTTAACCTAAAGAACCTAAACTATTTCTACCAAAACGTAACACCACTAATAGAAGTATCAATAGGACACGCACTGATAAGCGATGCACTATATTTGGGACTTGAAAAAACAATAGAAGAATATAAAAAATGCTTGAAGTAATGGAAGGAACAGAACTCATTGTAAACACCCAAGAGCTAAACCTAATAGAAATGTCTCTCAAAGGAGGCTGGGTTATGGCAATATTAGCTATACTTTCTATCGTATGTATATACATATTCATAGAAAGATTCTATAACATTAAAAAAGCAGCAAAAGAAGATCCCGTGTTTATGGATAGAATTAAAGACTACATAAATAACGGTGAGATAAAAGCAGCTATAAGCTATTGCCGAGGAATGAACACACCTTTGGCTAGAATGATAGAAAAAGGAATAACAAGACTTAACAGACCAGTCAATGACGTACAAGCAGCAATAGAAAATGTAGGCAACATTGAGGTGGGAAAACTAGAGAAAGGAATAGAAGTTATAGCTACAATATCGAGTGTAGCACCTATGCTTGGTTTCTTAGGAACAGTAATTGGAATGGTAAAAGCCTTTTTCCAAATGGCAAATGCAGGTAGCGGAAACGTAGATATAACATTACTCTCGGGCGGAATATACGAAGCTATGATAACAACAGTAGGAGGACTTGTTGTAGGAATAATAGCAATGTTCGCATACAATTACCTCGTTATGCTAGTGGGCAGAGTAATAAACAAGATGGAATCGTTCACTATGGAATTTATGGACGTACTTCTAAGCCCTGAAGCCAATAAAAACAACATACAATAAAAATACTGCAATCGTGAGTCTAAAGAGAAGGACTAAAATATCGCCAATGTTTAGTATGGCGTCAATGACAGACATTATATTTCTGTTGTTAATATTCTTTATGATTACATCTACTATGGTTTCGCCAAACTCTATAAAGGTTATGCTACCACAAGGTAAACAACAAACATCTACAAAGCATATAACCAGAGTTGTAATAGATAAAGAACTGAATATGTATGTAGCATTCAATAAAGAAAAAGAAAGACCTATCAGTTTCGAAGAACTTACTCCTTTCCTCATTGAGTGTGCAGAAAAAGAACCTTCAATGTATGTAGCTTTGTATGCAGATGAAACTGTTCCATACAGTGAGATAGTAAAGATACTGAACATAGCAAACGAAAACAACTTCAAGATGGTATTGGCAACACGCCAACCTAGAAAATAAAACACAAGCTAATGAGTAAGCAAAATAAAGGCAGATATATAGGTATTATAGGTACGTTAGTAATACATTTATTGCTAATAGTACTATTCTTTTTGCTTAAAATTAGCGCTCAAGTTCCAGATGAAGAAAAGACTGGGTTGATGGTAATGATAGGTACCGAGCAAAGTGTGCTGTCTGAAAACACAGCTAATAGTACAAACGAGGAGATAAAAGAAGAGAAAAAGCAGGTAGAGAAAGCACAAAAGGAAGTTGAGAAAACAATAAAAGAGGTTGATAAAAAGCTCATCACACAGACAGAAGAAGAAAGTCTGAAAATAAAAGAAAAGAGAGAAACAAAGAAAGAGGTAAAGAAGAAGGAGTCAAAACCAGTCAAAAAAGAAGTCACCGAAGCTCAACGTAGAGAACAAGAGAGGTTAGAAGCAATAAAAAAAGAGGAGCAACAACGCAGAAAGGCTGAACAAGAAACAGCCAATAAAGTAGCAAATGCCTTCGGAAAGAGCGAGAACTTAGGCAAAAACCAAGGAAGCAAAGAAGAAGGAAAAGGCATAGAAGGAAGCAAAGAAGGTAACAGTTCTACTGGAGCTAGTAGTGGTTCTTCTTCCGGATACGGTTCATACGACTTGGGAGGAAGAAAGATTGGAGCTGGAGGATTACCTAAACCATCATACAACACTAAGGAAGAAGGCAAGGTGGTAGTTAATATTGTTGTAAATAGCAAAGGACAAGTTATTTCCACAAGCATAAACCCTAAGACCAACACTGTTAGCCCTTCACTTAGAAAAGCAGCAACAGAGGCTGCAAAAAGAGCAATATTCGACAAGATAGAAGAAGACAGAAACCAAACGGGTACTATTACTTACTTCTTCAATCTTAGATAACATACTAACCCATAAAACAAGCAATTATGAAAAAGGTATACATTTTTTTCGCTAACGGCTTTGAGGAAGTAGAAGCCATTACAGTAGTAGATGTTTTAAGGAGAGCTGGAGCTGACGTAAAGTTGGTATCTATAAACTGGGACAACAATGTAGAGGGAGCTCATGGACTAAAGATTGTTTGCGACTGCACTTTCGACAAATGCAACTTTAGCGATGCAGACTTGCTTGTTCTACCAGGTGGAATGCCGGGAACAGAGAACCTAGGTAACCACGTAGGGTTAGTACAATTAGTGAAAGAAGCAAACCAAAAAGGCACAAATATATCTGCAATATGTGCCGCACCTATGATTTTTGGGAAGAACAACCTACTAGCAGGCAAAAAAGCAACGTGCTACCCAGGTTGCGAAAGTCAGCTTAATGGTGCCACAGTGCTAAAAGAAAGAGTGGTAGAAGATGGCAATATCATCACATCAAATGGTCCTGCATCTGCTCTAGCTTTCTCACTTTCGCTAGCAAAGAGATTGTTTGGCGAGGAAGTGGCAAACAATGTTGCTAAGGCTATGTTAGCACTATAAGGCAACACACAAAAGAAAAATCAGAACAAGCTTATTCAAAAGTATAACAGACTGTATATTAACGCACAGAACTTAATATACAGTCTTTCAATTCACGCATATATATAATGAAGAAGTACGCAGTAATAGTAGCAGGCGGAAAAGGTAATAGAATGGGGAGCGAACTACCAAAGCAGTTTATCCAACTGAATGACAAGCCAATACTAATGCATACACTACAGACTTTCAAACTATATATAGCTGACATTCAAATTATACTTGTTTTACCCGCAAACGATATACAGTTGTGGAAAGAGTTATGTATAAAACATTCTTTCAACATAGAGCATACTATAGCCGAAGGAGGAGAAACAAGATTTCATTCAGTAAAAAATGGTCTGCAGTTAGTTGATAACGACAGTCTTGTAGCAATACACGATGGAGTTAGACCATTCGTTTCTAAGTCGGTTATAGAAAACAGTTTTATAACAGCACAAACACACAAAGCAGTTGTTCCAGTAATAGACATAGTAGATACCATAAGAGAATTGGACGGTAGCGAAAGCCACACAGTGTCGAGGGATAAATATAAGATTGTGCAAACCCCTCAGACTTTCCTCTCAAACATAGTAAAAGATGCATACAGTCAAGACTATGACGATAAGTTTACTGACGATGCCTCGGTAGTGGAAAGTGTTGGAGTTAAGATAAAACTAATAGAAGGCAACCGAGAAAACATAAAGATTACAACCCCTTTTGACCTGATAATAGGCAACGCACTCGTTAAATGTTCGACATAAGAAATAGAGACATTAAGTATCTGACAGGTGTAGGCCCGCACAGAGCTGAGCTTTTCAACAAAGAACTCAATATACACTCTGTTCACGACCTCATATATTATTTCCCCTACAAATATATAGACCGTAGCAGGATATTCTACATACATGAGATAGACGGTGATATGCCATACATACAACTGAGAGGATATTTTGTGGGATTTGAAACTTTAGGCGAGGGTAGGAATAAAAGATTTGTAGGCTATTTCAGAGATAAAACAGGGCAAGTAGAACTAGTGTGGTTCAACGGAATAAAATATGTTCAAAGCCGATATAAGGTAAACACCGAGTACATTGTCTTTGGCAAGCCCACAGTTTATGGTAATCGGATAAACATAGCACACCCAGATATCGAGTCAGTTGATGAATGGATATCTGCAAGCAATGGATTAAAACCATATTACAACACTACGGAGAGAATGAAAAAAAACTCTCTCAACTCGGTAGCTATAAGCAAAATAATGGCAAATGCTATAAAGATGATAGACTATACATTGCCTGAAACCCTTCCAAACTACCTCATCTCGCAAGAAAGCCTAATGTCGTTAGACCAGTCAATAAGGACAATACACTTCCCTACTAACAACAACGAACTCAGAAAAGCACAATACAGACTAAAGTTTGAAGAACTGTTTTACATTCAACTGAGCATACTCCGCTACGCAAACAATAGGCAAAAGAAATACAGAGGATATGTCTTTTCAAAGATAGGCAGTACATTCAACGACTTCTATAATAACTGCTTACCATTTCAGCTTACTAATGCTCAAAAGAGAGTGATAAAGGAGATACGCACAGACCTTGGCAGTGGACGTCAAATGAATAGACTACTGCAGGGAGATGTAGGTAGTGGTAAGACGTTGGTAGCCTTGATGACAATGCTAATCGGTATAGACAATAACTACCAAGCATGTATGATGGCACCGACAGAAATACTTGCCTATCAGCACTACGAAACTATACTAAAACTTGTAGAGGGCTTAAACATGAGGGTAGAAATACTCACTGGCTCTGTAAAAGGAAAGAAAAGAGAAAACATATTAGAAGGGTTGGCAAGTGGAGAAATAAACATCATCATCGGGACTCATGCTATTATAGAAGAAAATGTAGCTTTCCGCAATCTTGCAATAGCTATCATTGACGAGCAACACAGATTTGGTGTGGAGCAACGTGCTAAACTATGGAACAAGAATGAAAAGCCACCTCACATATTGGTTATGACCGCCACACCTATACCACGTACATTGGCTATGACACTATATGGCGACCTTGACGTGTCTGTTATAGACGAACTCCCACCAGGTCGTAAACCAATTTCAACAATACACATATACGACAGAAACAGAGATGGGCTTAACGACTCTATAAGGAAACAGATAGAGGCAGGCAGACAAGTTTATATCGTCTATCCGCTGATAAAGGAAAACGAAAAGTTAGACCTTAAAAACATAGAAGACGGATATGAGAATATAAAGAAAGCCTTTCCTAATTATAACGTATGCAAGGTTCACGGCAAGATGAAGCCATCAGAAAAAGACAAAGAGATGCAACGATTTGCATCTGGAGAAGCACACATTATGGTTGCAACAACGGTCATTGAGGTAGGTGTTAATGTACCAAATGCGTCTGTAATGGTTATAGAGAATGCCGAGAGATTTGGACTTTCACAGCTACACCAATTACGCGGTAGAGTTGGTAGAGGTGCAAAACAGTCATACTGCATACTCGTAACAGACTATAAGATAAGTCAAGACACACGCAAGCGACTAGAGATTATGACCTCAACAAACGATGGTTTCGAGATTGCAGAAGCAGACCTTAAACTCAGAGGACCAGGCGATTTGGAAGGAACACAACAAAGCGGAGTGGCTTTTGACTTAAAGATTGCCAACATAACAAGAGATGCACAACTTCTTCAGCATGTTAGAAACATTGCAGAAGAGATAATAGATAACGACAGTAATGAAGAGAAAACAGAAAACAACATACTATGGAGTCAGTTAGATGAAATGAAACGAGGAAGTAAAATATGGTCAGACATCAGCTAGGCCACACATAAAAAGCAAGAAATATTACATATAAACATAAGGCTACTCTCTATTACTAATAAAACAGAAATAGAGAGTTTCTTTTTATACCATATTTACAGATAAAAAAGGTTTTGTCAGCTAAAAAATGCAATAAAACTCCCCTATTTCTAAACCATAAACACTCAATATCCAAACAATATATCATTTGCAAATCAGCTATATACAGTTTATTTCTAGACTATATATAATTTGAAATCAAAGAAACAATTATATCACAACAGAGAGAGAAAGACCTCTCCAGCAAAAGGAAATAACAAACATTTGCAATATATGCAATCAAAAAGACGATAAAGCATCACAGCCAGACAAATAAAAACATAGTAAAAAAAGAGCATTAAACACTTAAAGCAACTATATGCTTACACAAAAAGCAGTAGAAAACACACAAAACGCAGACAAAGCATAACCTTTTTGTTATATAACCATAAAAAAGAGCTCGCAATAATTTGATTTTTATACTGTTTAGTTTATCTTTGGGGAGTTTTTTAGTATTCATACAACAAAAACTTAACCCACTAAACCTATATAACTGATACTTTAGAATAAAATCAAAAGAAAATTCAGAGCAATGAAGAACCTACTATCAGCTAAAATAATGCTAACGGTTGCGCTAATGATATTCGCAGCAAACGTAAAAGCACAAGATATACTTGCCAGTCAGGCACCAATTGACAACAAAAAGAACCTTATAGACTCTCTAAAGGTAAAAAGCATCATCAAATACGAGATAGAAGAATTTCCTAGCTTAGGACTATACCTTAGTTGGGACAACTCAAGGGCTCACACAATGGACCCTAACATTGTTATTCCAGACTCTTGCAAAATAGATTTGACAGGCTTTGTTATGCCTACAAAGAACACAAGACTAACTTCTAAATTCGGGCCGAGAAGAAGAAGAATGCACAAAGGTTTGGACATAAAAGTGCAGGTTGGCGACAGTATTTATGCAGCCTTTGCAGGAAAAGTAAGAATTGTGAAAGACCAAGGAAGACGCAAAGGATACGGAAAATATGTAATAATAAGACACGAAAACGGCTTAGAAACAGTCTATGGTCACCTTTCTAAACAACTCGTTACAGAAAACCAAAGAGTAGAAGCGGGAGAGGTTATCGGGTTAGGAGGTAACACTGGACGTTCATCAGGTTCACACCTTCACTTTGAAACACGTTTCTTAGGGATAGCAATAAACCCTGAATTGATATTCAACTTTCCTGAACAAGACATCGTTTCAAACAGCTTTACGTTCTACAAAACAGACAGAAGACACATTGGCAATCATGTAAAATACTCGCCAAAATATAAGTCTTCGGGAAAATCTAACCTCACTCACAGAGTGAAGAATGGAGATACACTATCTAAAATAGCCAAGAAATATGGCATAACCGTATCTCAACTTTGCAAAATGAATAACCTAAAAACAAATAGCAAATTAAGAGTAGGACAGGTAATACGCTGTTCTTAACACGCAAAACGATATCATGACATATTAAGAATAGTAAGAGGCACTTTAATAACAGTAGAGTGCCTTTTTACAATTTATAAAAACAACACACAGAAACAAAGCATAGTGTATGGAAGAAACAAGAAAACAGTTTGAGAAAGTGATAGACACTTGTCGCTCACTGTTCATCAAAAAGCTACACGACTATACTCCTGCATGGAGGATACTAAGACCAACTTCGCTGACAGACCAGATACTTATAAAGGCAAACAGAATACGAAGCATAGAAGTTAAAGGTATAAACAAGGTGGGAGAAGATGTTGTTTCGGAGTTCATCGGTATAATAAACTACGGAATAATAGGCTTAATACAGTTGGAATTGGGCTATGCTGAAAAAGCAGACATAAGCAATGAGAGAGCAATAGAACTATACGATAAGTATGCAAAAAAGACTCTTGAGCTGATGCTGGAGAAGAACCACGACTATGACGAGATATGGCGAAAGATGAGAGTAAACTCATACACCGACCTAATACTTATGAAACTGTACAGAACTAAACAGATTGAAGAGCTAGATGGCAATACTTTAGTTTCAGAAGGTATTGATGCTAACTATATGGACATGATAAACTACTCGATTTTTGCATTGATAAAACTGACAATTGAAAAATAACATACGAAATAACATAGGTAAATATTCGGTAAACGTGAGCAGATTTGTTCTTTCGTTTACTTTTATTCTGTCAGGATTTACTAAGGCAGTAGACCCCGTGGGAGTACAATATAAAATACAAGAATATTTTGCCGTATTTGGTATAACACACATTCATTCCTTCGTTTCTCTATTCTTGGCAGTAGGAGTATCTGCTTTGGAGCTGACAATAGGGTTACTTTTGTTTTGGGGGATAAGAAGAAACATCTCTACACTGTTGTCAATGATGATAATGTTTATAATGACACCGCTTACATTATATCTTTACATCACAAACAATATAGTAGATTGCGGTTGCTTTGGAGAGGTTTTTAAGCTAACAAATGGCGAAACCTTATCGAAAAACATAATATTGCTGATAGCCTCAATAGCCAATTTCGTATACAGAAAAAGAATTTTCCGCTTCATAACCTTTAAGACCGAGTGGGTTGTTTCGCTTTACACAATTTTGTTCTCATTATTCTTTCCGATTTACAGTGTAAACACCATGCCTGTAATTGATTTTAGACCCTACAAAATAGGTAATAATATCAAGCAGGAAATGTGTATACAGTCTGGAGCTAAACCGTATATATATGAAAACTCGTTTATACTTACTCGAGATGGAGAGCAAAGAGAGTTTACATTAGATAATTATCCGGACTCTACGTGGACATTTGTAGAAACACGTACAAAGGTAATTCAAGTGGGCGACGAACCTAATATAAAAGACTTCAGCATTACGGATATACAAACAGGAAATGACATAACAGACAGTATCTTGAGTGACAAGGAGTACACATTCCTGCTTATAGCAAACAAACTAGAAACAGCTGACGACAGCAAGATAGATGTTATAAACGAGATATACGACTATGCAAGAAAATATGGTTATAAGTTCTATTGTCTGACATCATCTAATAATGATGCAATAGCAGAATGGACTGACAA
>JAUMWZ010000005.1:17227-22220 GCA_030529405.1 Bacteroides sp.
AAATAAACTATTTTTCAATAACTATTAAAGATTAAACAAGATGAGAAAAAACATTGTTGCAGGAAACTGGAAGATGAACAAGACTCTTCAAGAAGGTATAGCTTTGGCTAAAGAACTTAACGAAACATTGGCAAACGAAACTCCTAATTGCGATGTTGTTATATGCACTCCGTTCATACACCTAGCATCTGTTGCCGAGTTGGTAGACAGCAAGAAGATTGGTGTAGGAGCAGAGAACTGTGCAGACAAGGTTTCTGGCGCATACACAGGAGAGGTTTCAGCTTCTATGGTAGCATCAACAGGTGCTAAATATGTTATACTTGGTCACTCAGAACGTAGAGCTTATTATGGCGAAACAGTTGAAATATTGGAAGAAAAGGTAAAACTTGCTTTGGCAAACAACCTTACTCCGATATTCTGTATAGGTGAAGTTCTTGAAGAAAGAGAGGCAAACAAGCAAAATGAAGTAGTGGCTGGACAACTAAAGTCAGTATTCTCTCTTTCAGCAGAAGACTTTTCTAAGATTGTATTAGCTTATGAACCAGTGTGGGCTATTGGTACAGGAAAAACAGCTACTCCTGACCAAGCACAAGAAATACACGCTTTCATTCGCTCAACAATAGTAGAAAAATATGGTAAAGAAGTTGCTGAAAACGTTTCTATACTATATGGTGGAAGTTGCAACCCATCAAATGCAAAAGAAATCTTCTCTAAACCAGATGTAGACGGTGGTTTGATTGGTGGTGCATCATTGAAGGTAGCAGACTTCAAGGGCGTTATTGATGGTTTCAAATAAGAACATCATAAAATAAAACAAACATATATCTGTCCGACAAACATTGTTCGGGCAGATATATTATAAACACACTGCCACGCAAGACACACAAGGTGTAACTATAAGATATACAGAGCAAAAGAACATATAAACGACAAGCACAGTACAAACAATACTTAGCTGAGTTTCAAACCATAAACAGTTTGCAAGTCAGATAAATATTGTTTGAAAACAAAGTATATATACTTTGAAAAAGCAATGAATATCAAGCCAAACCTAGTGTATCAGAAAAAGGCAGAAAACAACAAATAAAAAGACTACAGCAATGAATATCAAGCATTTATCTACAGCAATAGCTTTCATGCTTTTCAGCATAACATGCGTAAAGGCACAAAGCATAATAGATAGTTTGCAAGCTAAGGTAAGCGGTCAAGGACACATTACTATAAAGCAAGATGCAAGCGTTGAGTCGCTGATGAAAAAGCTATATGCCGAAAGAGGTAGCAACATTGAAATGACTGGATATAGGGTGCAGGCTTATTTAGGCACAAACAGCAGACAGTCTAAAGACGAAGCACAGAGAATTGCTGAAAGAATTAAAAACAAATATCCAGACTTGAAGGTCTATGCAATATTCAAAAAGCCAAGATGGGTGTGCTTAGTTGGAAATTACAGAAACATTGAAGAAGCTGACAAAACAATGAGGTTGCTCAAAAAAGAGGGCTTGAAAGAGGCTGCAATCATTAAAGACAGAATTATTATTAACATAGAATAGTATAGCAAAAGATGCTTGAAAAAGAAATAATCGTATCACCACATTTAGATAAACTAAAAGAACACTACACGTCAATAATATCACTTTTGGGCGAAGATGTACACCGTGAGGGGCTGATAAAAACACCTGAGAGGGTTGCTAAGGCTATGATTAGCCTCACGAAAGGTTACAAAATGGACCCCGTACAAGTATTGCTGTCTGCCAAATTCCAAGAGGATTACAGACAAATGGTTATCGTCAAAGACATAGACTTCTTTTCGCTGTGCGAGCACCATATGTTGCCTTTCTACGGAAAAGCACACGTTGCATACATACCTAATGGATATATCACTGGGCTAAGCAAGATTGCAAGAGTGGTAGATATATTCTCACACCGCCTGCAAGTGCAAGAACGTATGACTCTGCAAATAAAGGAGTGCATACAAGAGGCTCTGAATCCGCTGGGAGTTATGGTTGTAATCGAGGCAAAGCACATGTGTATGCAAATGCGAGGAGTGGAAAAACAAAACTCAATAACCACTACTTCTGACTTTACTGGCGTGTTTAACCAAGCAAAGACAAGAGAGGAGTTTATGAACTTGATTAACAGAGAGTAGCAAAATATATACGGTTTGCAGGTTAGCTATATATAGTTTGGAAACTGACTATATATAGTTTAGATTTAATTTATATATAGCTGACTTGTAAGCCACATACAGATGATTTGACAGATATATATAGTTTACTTTGCATATAACTTTATGCAGGTAAACTATTTTTCTTTTTATAGGTTAAGACCATTGTTTCACTTAGATGTGGGTATAGTTGTGTGATGTAGCAATAATAAAACTATAACATTCACAAAAAGAACATTTTAGGGTAAATCATTACATGAGAAAGATAATAGTATTACACTTGTAGGGAATAAAACAATTTCAGATTATTCTGTATAGATATACCTTTTTAAGGCATAGAATGGTATATCAAACTCTAAAAAGCAATAAAAAGAAAGACTAGGCAAGGTTATTTAAGCACTACCCTATCGCCCAACATCTTTGCCATTGATGCTTTTACACGTTGCAACATAGTAAACTCTTTCATCAAATTATCGCATTCTGACGCACTCAAGTCCTTCTTTTGCAACTTCAAAAGTAGAGTGTTCATATCGTCTTCAATGATAGCATACTTATAGCTGAACAATAGATTTTTCAGTATCTCAAGTAACCTATCCTCCTCTTTCAGTATCTTTTGTGTCTTAGAATGATATTTACTCAAGTGATATTTAGAACTTATCACATTGGCACTAAGCATACTTATATCGCCATTTATATGATTAGTGAAATACTTTTCTGTGTTGAAAACAACATGTATGTTATCTCCTAACTTGCCAGTAGACGTATCACAACAAGATTTCTTAGCTTCAACACACCTTGAAAAAGCATCATCTAATATCTCATTGTGTATAGGTGTGTGGAAAGTTATATCATCGTTCATAAGCTCATACTTTATGAATTCGGCAACGGTAATATACTCTTCACTACCCGTTTGTTCATCAACATTATTCAAAATGATGTGGCCACCAAACTTAACAATATAGCGCACAATCATCAACTCATGCTTACGGAAAGCGTTAGACTTATCTGTTGCAAACTTAGAAGTGTCTGAATCAAACGAAGAGTCAGCAGACCTCTCCTCTTGTTGCTCTACACCTTCGGAGCTAACAGTGCTTTCTTTAGAAGTTGTTTCTCCTTGCTTTTGCTGACGAGCCTTATTCCTTTTTTCCTCACGTAGCTTAGCCACCTCATTGACTAATAACTTCTCACCTACATTTAATTGTTCGCTGCACTGCTTAACATACACATCTCTGACAATATCTTCAGGTATTACAGAGATGCTCTTAACTATGTTAGTGATTAGTTCAGCCTTTTTTATCGGGTCTTTTCCAGCTTCTTCAAGCAACAGGTCAGTTTTGAATTGAATGAAGTCCTTCTGATTTTGTTCTATAAATATTCTGAAATCTTCTCCAGAGTGTTTTTGTGCGAACGAGTCAGGGTCATCACCGTCGGGCAAAAGGCAGACTTTTACGTTCATACCTTCTTCTAAAAGCATATCTATACCACGTATAGATGCCTTGATACCTGCTAAGTCTCCGTCATAAAGCACTGTAATATTATTTGTAAATCGATGTATAAGTCGGATTTGTGCTGAGGTCAGTGCTGTTCCTGATGATGAAACAACGTTTTGCACACCAGCTTGATACATCGAGATAACATCTGTATATCCTTCAACAAGGTAACATCTATCTGCCTTTACCATAGCTTGTTTGGCAAAGTAGATACCGTATAGTTCGTTGCTTTTATGATATATTTCTGACTCGGGAGAATTGACATATTTGACCTTAACTCCCTTCGTTTCGCTATTCAACACTCTACCACCGAAAGCTACAACCTTACCAGACAGTGTGTGAACGGGGAATATCACACGTCCCCAGAATCTATCACGAAGTTGCTTATTATCATTCTCATACGCCAACCCAGTTTTAACTAGGAACTCAGCTCTATATCCTTTCTCCAGTGCAGACATAGACATAGCATCTTTGCTTTCTGTGCAGTATCCTAGTTCAAACTTCTCTATTATGTCATCTCTAAATCCTCTTTGTCGGAAGTAGTTTAATCCAATATTTTTTCCTTCTTGGCTATTGAACAATTTATCTTTGAAATAGTCTTTAGCAAAGTTATTCACGATGAACATACTCTCTCTTTCGGTCTGTGCCTGCTTTTCTTCGCTTGTAAGTTCACGTTCTTTTACCTCTATGTTATATTTCTTAGCCAGATATTTCAACGCCTCATAGTAGGTCATCTGTTCATGTTCCATGATAAAGTGTACTGCATTTCCACCTTTACCACAGCTGAAACACTTGCAAAGTCCCTTAGACTGCGACACACTAAACGACGGTGTCTTTTCATCGTGAAAAGGACACAGACCAATGTAG
Source organism: Bacteroides sp. (assembly GCA_030529405.1). GTDB lineage: Bacteria > Bacteroidota > Bacteroidia > Bacteroidales > Bacteroidaceae > JAUMWZ01. The sequence goes on from JAUMWZ010000005.1 coordinate 21,749, forward strand.
TTCACGCCTCTCTTTCTGAGTGTAACAAATTCGGAAACGACATCAACGATCTGTGCTGCGTCCATTATTCGGTCTATGGTAGCTTGATCTATCATTTGTTTTTATTTAGTGTGTAAAGTCAGTGAAAGATTATTTTTCTGTTTTTCTGAGTTGTATATAGTTGGCAAATCAGCTATATATAGTTTAAGAATTGACTGTATACAGTTTATTTCCAAACTATATACACTCAACTCTCAAGCCCTAATTTCCTTGTTCTAAAGCCCTTCACATTGGAAGAACACATCATGTTATCTCAATCTTATTCTGTCGCCCACTTCAGGCATATAGTCACCTTTCTTGTTGTTCATTTTATATAGTGACTTCATTTTCACTCCATATTTTTGAGAAATAGAATGCATACTGTCGCCCTCCTCAACGATATAGTATGAGTTTGCACGGTCAGCTTTTCTCTTCTTACTTTTCAGATAAACTC
>JAUMWZ010000198.1 GCA_030529405.1 Bacteroides sp.
GGCTCCAAGAAAACACTAACATAACCGTTGTCGAAACCTCCTATCAGATACATCATAATAGGGGCATCTTTGTCTATATTTCTTGTAAACAGGAATTGGTTGTTTACCACATTTGCCGAGTCAATAACTATGCTTCTGTCATACTCGTCTAGCTCAATTAAATATAACTTGTTAATCTTTTCTTTAGCATATCTTAATGAGTCGTTTCCTATTGTGCCTCTTATTACACATTGGTCTTGTGCTTCTATGGCTGATGTCGAAAATATTAGCCCTGCAAATGCTATAATGATTTTTAGTGTAATGTCTTTCATATAAAAGTCTGTTAATCGTAATTCTCTTTTCCTTCAATAATATTTGTAATCTTTTTCACCATGTCTGAACCTCTCAATTCAAAAGCTACAACTTCGCCTTTAGGATTGATTAGAACTGTATGAGGGACACCTTTGACGTTGAATAACTCAACCGCATCGCTTCTCCAAGATTTGAGTGTAGACACGTGAAGCCAATTTTTGTGTTTAAGCTCGTTGTTTTCTACACACTCTTTCCAATCTTTGTGCTTTTCATCTATTGAGTAGCTAAGTATAACAAACTTATCGTTTGCCTCTGATGCCTTAGCTATAGTCTTAAGGTGAGGGAATTCTCTGCGACAAGGACCACACCAAGATGCCCAGAAGTCTATAAGTACATATTTCCCTCTTAAGTCTGATAGCTTCAATTTTTTACCGTCTAAACTGTTTGCCTCAAAGTCTGGTGCCAAAGAACCTACTTTCATACTTGCTCCTCTTACTTTGTTTACCAGCTCAAGGTATAGAGGGTCTTTTCTTAGCTCTACTGGTACAGCTCTCAAGAATTGTCTTTCCATTACCTTAGGGCTAAAAATGTGGAAAAGGTCTGTCTTCATTATGTATAGCGCAACAGGAGATTTAATGTTTTGTTGCACAAACTTTATTATCTCCATCTTATTGTTTACGCTATTAGAGAAATAGTTAGAATTCAAATAAGCTCTTTTAGCTTTTTCGTCGTTTTCTAACTCTTTGGGCAGTGTTTCTTCTACAGACTTTGAGCGAACTCTCTCTGTATTGTTCTTCAAAACTTCTGTATACTTATTCAAGATGTCATTATTTGCAGTACCTCCAATCATTGCAGCCATAGGAAAATGTCCGTCAAAAGGTGCAATCTTTATATTTCCGGGTTCAAGTATGCATTGAACTGCTCCATTATCAAATCCCTCGATGTTACACATAGTAATGTTGTAGGGAGCAATTCCTTCAAACTTGAACTTCTTGTTTACAACTTTGGCTGAGTCTAGTTTTACTATAGAACCGTCTTTTATTGTTGTTAGATAGACAATCCTAATACTTTGTTTTGTGAATCTTAGGGAATCTCTAGTTAGCTCTCCTTCTATTGTGAAGTTTCTGTTATTTTGTGAAACAGCATCAAAGCTGAAGATTATTCCCATCAAAAAAAATAATGCAATTCTCATAAAATGTTTCATCTGTATTTCTTTTTAAGGATGTATTTGTATGAATATAACTCTATTTGTGTTGTTTATTTGAAAAGCCCACTGATAAAGTCGTAAAGTTTTTCACCTCTTAGATTAGTTGCTATTATTCTGTTTTGCTCGTCAAGAACAAACATAGATGGCAAAACAGTAACGTTATATAAACCTGCAACCTCGCACTTCCAACCTTTCAACGAAGATAAATGTATCCAGTTTAGCTCGTCTTTTTTAACTACGCCTTCCCAATTATCTTTCTTGTCGTCTAATGATACGCTTACTATCTCTAGCCCTTTATCGTGAAATTCTTTGTACATTCTTTTTAGAATAGGCTTGTTAAGTCTGCAAGGACCACACCAAGACGCCCAGAAATCTAAAATCTTATACTTAGCTTTTACTTGACTTAGAGTCACATTCTTACCCTCTAGGTCTGGCAAAGTGAAATCTGGAGTCTTCCTTCCCTGAGTAGTGCTTGCTAGCTTGTCAATTCTTTCTTTTATCAGTTTACCTGTTATTGTTTTTTTTGCTCCTTCACCAAGGTTAGAATATAGTTTTTCCATTTCAGTGAGAGGAAGCCTCTTACCTTGTATATTACTTAGAGCTAATAAAGCAGAAAGAATATTGTTTTTGTTTGTTTCCTCAAACTTGTTCACAATATCAAAGTAATCTTTTTCAAGAACCTTTATAGTATCATTGATAGCACTTGCACTTCTGAATTTATTTGCTCTTCTGTATTCTTCGTATTTATCTCTGTATACTTTTATTTCTTCATTCTTTACTCTCAGAGTTTCAGCAAAAGAAAGCCAATCGTTTTGTAGTTTACCTCCTCTTATGTATGCATCTTTGTCATTAGTCAAGAGGGCTTCAAATTTAGAATTTGGTTCTATTATTATTTGAAATCCTCCTTGGTAACCCTCCACCAAAAGTGTAGACATAACAGGTTCTGTTACTTGTGCTTCAATAGTAAATTCTCTATTATCGAAAGGTGTTACAGAGAGTGTGTCTGTTTTCTTCTCTGTTTTTTGCAC
>JAUMWZ010000199.1 GCA_030529405.1 Bacteroides sp.
TAGCTTGATTATATGCCGTTTGATGGTTTGATATGAGTTATTTGATGACTTGATATATAGCGTATGATGGTTTGACTTTTTCGATTTGTAGGTTAGGCTTTTGTAGTTTGCAGGTCAGATGTATGTTGAGTGTTGATTTTGTCCGTGCTTTTTGCTAGTTATAAATGTGCTTTTGTAAGTCTGCCGTACCTGGCTTGTTTCTGAATAATATATGGTGTGAAAGTCTGCTGTTGGTAAAGTTGTTTTCTTTTGTTTTATGTTTGAAAACGGTTAGGTTTGTGGGTACAAAAAAAGGAGGGAGATGTTAAATCTCCCTCCAGCACTGTTTGCTTATGCTTTCTATGTTTTTAGAAAGTCAGTTGTTTTGCGAATAAAAAAGTTTTGTGTAGTCTGTGCTTACAGTCCCATAGCTTTTGCGCCAACAACTCCGAGTATTGCAGATGCTATTGCTATAACAACTTTAAGGATAGTGTCTAAAAGATTCTTTTTGTTCATAGTTTTAATGTGTTTTAAGTGTTAATAATTAAGGTTTTGTGTGTGTTTTTCTTGGTTTTAGATTGTTTCTGCACAAAGAGTTGAGTGTGTCTTTACAGGTCGTTATCGCTAGATTCTCCGCCGACGTTTTCTTTTGGTTTGGTTGCTGTTTTGCTCTCAAACTTCTCGAATTCTGCGTTTTCCACCATTGAGCGTGTTGCTAACTTTCCGCTTGGATTTTTCTTGAATGAAGGTTTGAATCTTACTGTTAGTGTCGATTGTGATGCAGACACGTCTTCTGCATTCTCTACTCCTTTTCCTTTTGAAATCATTACTGTTCTGAAAGTTCCTAGTCCGTCTAGTGTCACGCTGTGTGAAGTTTGCAGGTATCTACTCATTACTACTCCTAGGTTGTCTAGTGTGTTTTTAACGTCGCCAGTAGATAGTGAAGAGCGACCAGCTATTTCTTCCGCTATCTTGTTTGTTGATACATTTCCTGTTCGTACCACCTTTGGATAGAATAGTTTATTGCCTTTCTTGTTTTTAAGTGGACTTTGAAATGCTTTGAATAAAATTGCCATATTTCATCTAAATTTTAAGGTTAATAAGATGTTTGTTTTTCTTTGTTTATCATGATAACGCTGCAAAGATATGTTGTTTTCTTTTTGTGAACAAGTGTTTTTCAAAAAATATTTCACTTCTTGTTTATTTTTATTTGTAATATCTTGTCTTTATGAGTATTATGGTTTGAGATTGTTTTCGGGCTTGCTTTGTTGCTGTTTATCTGTGGTGTTTTCTTTTTATGAACTTGTTTGACGGTCTGATGGCTGTTGTATAGAAAATTCCTTACTTCATTCTTCTTTGTTTTAGGTTATATGCAGTAAGTTTGCAAACTGTATTTGATTTATTTCTTGGCTGTATATGGTTTGCATATTGGCTATATATGGTTGAGTTGCAAAGTAAGATGATTTTATTTTTCGGATATAAATAGTTGTAATTATGGCTTTTAATGGAGAAAGTGGAGAGGGGTTAGAACCTAAATGGCTGTCGTGGGCGAAGGAGCTACAGGCTATTGCTCAAACGGGTATGGCATATTCTACTAATGAGTTTGACATCGAGAGATTTCAGAGGGTAAGAGATATTTCTTCTGAAATAATGTCTGAGTATTCTAATATTGATGTAAAGAAGGTTAAGGAGTTGTTTTGCAATGAAGAGGGCTTTCAGACTCCTAAGTTAGATACTCGTGCAGCTGTGTTTGAGGGTAATAAGATATTACTTGTGCAGGAGAAAAATGGCAAATGGGCTTTGCCTGGTGGTTGGGTAGACGTGGATAGAACTATAGCAGAGAATGCAGTTAAGGAGCTTATGGAGGAGGCTGGTATAGAGGCTAGGGTGCTGAAATTGATAGCCTTGCAAGACAAGAAACGTCATAACAGGCTTGCTTATGCATATAATGTTACAAAGGCATTTGTGCTTTGCGAGGCATTGGGAGGCAGTTTCAAGGAAAATCTTGAAACCATAGGTAGCGGTTTCTTTGCTATTGACGAGTTGCCTGAGAACTTGAATATCGGCAAGACTACAAAAGAGCAGATAGAAATGTGTTTTGAGGCGAAAGATAATCCGCAGTGGGAGGTTGTGTTTGATTAAATCTCTGTAAAAACCTGATAATTATATGTTTTGCGAACTATATATAGCTGAGAGGTTAGCTGTATATAGTTTGTTTCTGAATAATATATGACTTGTAAGTCAGTTGTATATAACTTAAAAAGTTGCTTTTTATCTTCTCTTTCTCATTATTTGTGTTCTTCTTTTCAAAACTTCTTATCTTCTCCTTTTGTCGCTACAAAAGGAGCAAAAAATCCCGCATTGTGTTGGACTTTGAACTAATATCTGTTTGCGTGCTTTGTATTATCCATTTCACAGCAGAATATATAAGAATGAGTGTCTAACTCTCTCGTCCTTGTGGTTGTTTGCCTAATGGTTTATTGACTAAGGCAAGTCGTAATGTTTCACACTTGTTTGAGCAGAGCGAGCTTGTGAAACATAGACTT
>JAUMWZ010000200.1 GCA_030529405.1 Bacteroides sp.
TAACTCTTGGCTAAACTTTTGCGTAAGTAAGGGATAATAAAATTAAAAAGTAACTTTTTTGATTGGAAATTAGTCTGTTTGCTTGGTCTGTGTTAGTAACCTCTCTGTTTTTAATCTTATAGAGGACTGTTTTGTGCTGTTTCATAGTAGGTTACGATGTTTGATTTTTGTTGTTGTGTTTGGTGTCTGTTCACTCGGGCGACTGAATAGATTTCATTTTACTAACTGAAAGGTTTCATCTTACTAATTGAAGAAAGCTATATTTTAGGAGCTTAGTATTGGCTGTGATAATAGCATTGTATAGAGTTGTGTGATAGTGTCTTATCTGTGGTATTGTATATCTGTAGTGGGAAGTTTGAATGCATCAAATATAGCTTTTATTTTCCGACTAAGTGTGCATAAAAAAATGAGGTTGCAGAGAATGAATATTCCTGCAACCTCATCTGTGATTATTCTTTATACAAGTTGTATATACTCTTTTTTCAGTTTATATATACTATGTGTGTTGTTCTTTACTCGTTTGTTATCCTTTGTAGTGGTTTCTTTTGGCTACTGCAGATAGCAAAAACGTTTGTTACTTTCTTGTTGGATACATACTTTCCCACCATTCTGGACTGTCTTTTAAGAATCTAGCAAACCAAGCCATAGTTGCTTTATGCCATTTGATTCTCTTTTGTGGGTCGGCGATGAAGTGGTCTTCGCCTTGAACTCCAATAAATTCCACAGTCTTGCCCAATATTTTAAGTGCATTGAAAAGCTGAATACTTTCTCCAACAGGCACATTTGTGTCTGACAAACCGTGCAACAGTAGAAGAGGGGTGTTTATCTTGTCAGCATTGAATAGTGAACCTTGCTTTGTGAATAGCTCAGGATTGTTCCAAGGGTAGCTTTCTGCCGCTGCCACTCCGTTGTAAGAGTATCCCCAGTAGCCTTCGCCCCAATAGCTGGCAACGTTACTGATACCTGCGTGTGATACTGCTGCTGCGAATATGTCTGTTTGGGTTTGAAGATACTGTGTCATAAATCCACCGTAAGACGCACCTATACAACCTATTTTCTTGTCGTTGATGAATGGGTGTTCTTTGCATACTTGCTTTGTTCCTTCTATTATGTCTTCTGCTGTGCGCTTACCCCATGCGTTTACGTGGCGTGCTGAGAATTCTTGTCCGTATCCTATTGTTCCGCTCGGCTCTATTACGTATACCACATAGTTTTGTGACGCAAAGAGTTGTGGACTGTATGGCGAGTTTATTCCTCTTGTTGAAGGCATAGTTCCGCCGTAGTAGTACACAATCATTGGATATTTCTTTTGTGGGTCGAAGTTTGGAGGAAGGCATATTCTTCCGTCTATCACTGTGCCGTCTGATGCAGTGAATGACCATGGCTTAACTTCTCCTAGCTCAATCTTTTCGTATACAGACTTCATTGGGTCTGCAATAGTGCGTATAGTGGTGTTCTTCTTATTGTCGAGCAAATATGCTGCACCTGAATATGAATCAGACTGACCTGTGTATGCAACATAGCTTGCATTGCCTCTTGCTATGCTAAAGTCGCTTATTGCTTCCACTTCAAGGTGTAGCTTAGTGAACTTCTTGTTCTTAATATCATATTTATATACGTTCTTAAATTCCTTGTCAGTAGCCTCAAAATAGATGTTGTTGTCAGCTTTGTTCCAAGTGATAAATTCAACTGTTGGGTTGAAGTCTTTGGTTATTGGCTCTACCTTTCTTGTTGCTATGTCCATAATGAAGGCTTGTGTGTCAAAACTGTTTGGTATTTTGTGGTCGCCACAGTTTTTACCCACACCATTGAATGCCTCTGGCGAAGATGTTATTAGTATAGACTTAGCATCAGGAGAATAATATGCGCTGAAGCGATTTGGTGTTTCGTTAATCAGTGTATCAACCTTCATTGTAGTAAGGTCTAGCTGATAAAGAGACCCTTTTGTGAAAGGGCGTTGTGTTATATTGTCTTGATATATAGAATATAATATCTTTGTTCCATCTGATGATATACTGCTCAACGATGTGCTGTTCTTACCGAAAGTAAGTCTTTCCTTTGTGCTGTCTTTTATGTTATACTTCTCAAGGAATGTTCTTCTTTCAGAGCCTGGTACTCTTCCTGCTGGCGATTCTATTCTGAACACTGCACCTGCATCGCGTGGTGCGCTTTCTTCAGGAAAGTATAGCAAGTAATCTTCTGTTGGAGAAAAAGAAAAATAACCATCAGGTATGTTAGTAGCTAAAACTTCTTCTTCCAATGTCTCAGGGTTTAGTGTGATGATATCTCTACCATTCTCACTTGTTATAGTGTAATATAGTTTGTCGCTTTTTGGCAACCAACTCATTCCTTCTTTGGCATTATTGATGATTACTTTGCCTGTCTTAGTGTTGGAAATCTGTGTATATGTGTAGCTCTTTCTGTCGCCGTAATTGTTCCAGAATTTTGTCATCAGATACTTCCCGCTTGGAGAAAGATTTACAGATGTAACCTTCTTGTTGTAGATAGTGCCATATA
>JAUMWZ010000201.1 GCA_030529405.1 Bacteroides sp.
GCAAAAATAGCTTTATTTTTGATAAACTCAAATAGATTCTGTTCATAAATGGTGTGATACATTGCTTTGGGTGGTAAAACAAGCCGTTTGGCACATCTTTTAGTATAGCATCTATCTTAATTCTTGCTGTTCTCGGAGATGCTTATAATCAGTGGGTTTGCAAACCGTATATGATTTGCAAATCAACTGTATATGGTTTATAAGTAGACTATATATGGTTTGAAACTTTGTTATATATAGTTTGCAACAAAAAGAAATTATACTTGATTGAAGGAGAATAATAAGCCGAGAAAGTTTTTATATTTGCTAGCCTAAAAGCAAAAGATAAAAAGAGCCTAAGCTCAAGAATAAAATAAGTCTGAATATTTATGCCAGAAAGGAATAATCTTCAACAACTATATTTCAAGGATACGCAGTTTGCAAACTTGATGACAAAGAGAATATTCAATATTCTTCTTATAGCAAACCCATACGATGCTTTTATGCTGGAAGATGATGGACGTATTGACGAAAAGATATTTAACGAATATATGTCGCTTTCGCTTAGATATCCTCCACGTTTCTCACAAGTATCTACCGAGGCAGAAGCCATTGCGATGCTGGAAAACTTGAAGTTCGACCTTATTATATGTATGCCAAGCACAAGCGATAATGATGCTTTCGACATAGGAAGAAGAATTAAAACCATGTATGCAAACATTCCTATCGTGGTGCTTACTCCGTTTAGCTACGGGATAACAAGGCGAATAATGCACGAAGACCTTAGTGCGTTTGAATATGTGTTTTGTTGGCTAGGAAATACAGACCTGCTTCTTACTATAATAAAGCTAATTGAGGACAAAATGAACCTTGAACACGACGTGAACGAAGTAGGGGTGCAGATGATTTTGTTCGTTGAAGACGGTATAAGGTATTATTCATCTATACTTCCAAGTCTGTATAAATTCGTACTCACACAAAGTCAAGAAATATCTACAGAAGCCTTGAATGAGCACCAAAGAACGCTAAGAATGAGAGGAAGACCAAAGATTGTGCTTGCAAGAAATTATGAAGAAGCGGTAGATATATATAGTAGGTATAGGAAGAATATACTAGGCGTGGTTACAGATGTAAGATACCCTAGAGTGGATAAGGGTAAGAAAGAACAGCTGGCTGGTATAAGGTTTTGCGAAGAGATAAGGAAGGAAGACCCCTTTATGCCTATAATCGTTCAGTCGTCTGAGAGCGAAAACGCAACGTATGCAGCTAAGTATGGAGCTATCTTTATAGACAAAAACTCAAAGAAGATGACTGTCGATTTGCGAAAAGCTGTTCTAGAAAACTTTGGGTTTGGTGATTTTATTTTCAAAAATCCTTCGACAGGAGAAGATATAGCAAGAATTAAGAGCCTAAAAGAGTTGCAGAACGTGTTGTTTGCTATACCTGAGGAATCATTTCTATATCATATAAGCAGAAACCATATATCACGCTGGTTCTATTCAAGAGCAATGTTCCCCGTAGCTGAATATCTGAAAAACATAAAGTGGGACAAAACAAACGGAACTGATGTATATCGTAGGCTGATATTCAACGCTATTGTGAAGTACAGAAAGATGAAAAACCAAGGTGTAGTAGCTGAATTTAAGCGCGATAGATTCGATATGTACTCCAATTTTGCACGTATCGGAGAAGGTTCTCTTGGAGGAAAAGGACGCGGATTAGCCTTTCTTGACAACATGGTTAAGAAGCATAGCGAGTTTGACGATATAGAAAAAGCAAGCATAGAGATACCTAAAACACTTGTACTTTGTACTGATGTGTTCGATGAATTCATGGATAATAACAACCTCTATCAAGTGGCTTTGTCAGACGAAGCAGATGAGGCAATACTTAAATACTTCTTGAAAGCCCGCTTACCAGAAACACTTTTGGAAGATTTCTTTGCTTTCTTAGACGTTGTAAAATCACCAATTGCAGTGCGTTCGTCTTCACTTTTGGAGGATTCCCACTATCAACCGTTCGCAGGTATATATAGTACATACATGGTTCCTTATGTAGATGATAAGTATGAAATGATGGCTATGCTGTCAGATGCTATTAAAGGAGTTTATGCCTCTGTATTCTATAAAGACAGTAAGGCTTATATGCAGGCAACATCTAACGTTATTGACCAAGAAAAGATGGCAGTAATTCTGCAAGAAGTAGTCGGAAATCAGCACTCAGATAAGTTCTATCCAACGATGTCCGGTGTAGCACGTTCGTTGAATTATTATCCTATTGGCGACGAAAAGATAGAGGAAGGAACTGTAAACGTAGCATTAGGTTTGGGCAAGTATATAGTCGATGGGGGAGTAACTCTTCGTTTCTCTCCTTCTCACCCTAAGAAGGTTTTGCAGATGAGTCAGACTGACCTTGCGCTAAAGGAAACACAAAATACATTCTATGCGCTTGACTTGAGAAACATAGGAAGAGATTTTTCTATTGATGACGGCTTTAACTTGATGAAACTAAACGTTAAAGATGC
>JAUMWZ010000006.1:0-13419 GCA_030529405.1 Bacteroides sp.
TTAAAGACATAACAGACAACAGTATGGTGTGGTTGGGGCACTCATCTTATTTCATGAAGATAGACAATAAGAACATACTTATTGACCCTGTGTTCAACTCAGCATCGCCATTCTCTTTTATGATTAAACCTTTTGATGCTGAATATAATTACTCTTGTAAGGACATTCCTAAGGTAGATATACTTATCATCACACACGACCATTGGGACCACTTAGACTATGAAGTGGTAAAGGAGATAAAGAGTAGAGTGAGCTTGGTGGTGTGTCCTCTCGGAGTGGGAGAACACTTTGAGTATTGGGGATACGACAATAACGTTATAGTAGAGTTAGACTGGTATGAGAAATCAGACATTGACGGAATGAGCATAACTTGTTTGCCTACAAGACACTATTCAGGTCGTGGCAGAGAAACACGAAAGAATTTATGGGGCTCGTTTATGGTTGAAAGCTCGGCAAAGACAATATACATAGGTGGCGACAGTGGATATGACACACATTTTGCTAAGATAGGCAACGAGTTCACTAACATAGACCTTGCTATACTTGAGAATGGTCAGTACAACGAGGATTGGAGATATATACATCTGCTACCCGATGATTTGCACAAGGCTATGAAAGACTTAAAGGCAAAGAGCTATTTCACTGGGCATAACTCTAAATACGCGCTTGCTCTGCACTCTTGGAACGAGCCAATGAAAAACTTAGAAAAGATAGCTAAAGAAGATAGTTCTCTGAATATTATAACTTCAAAGATTGGGGAAGTTATAACATTGCAGTAATCAATGTAAATTCATCTAATTTCAGACTGTATATAATTGACTTGTGAACTATATATAATTTGCGAATAAAGAATATACGGTTTAGATACAAAGTAAGTATACTTTGAAAACTGAATAATTATACCTATAAAACAGAGTGAATATTTCTTAGATGTAAGCCTACTTAGGCTATAACATAAACAGATATGTTATTATCATATAGATAAGCATACCTATGAAGTCGTTCGTAATGGTTATAAACGGTCCTGTTGCTATCGCTGGGTCTATTTTCAGCTTCTCTAATATCATAGGTACAAGAGTTCCAAACATAGAGGCAAACATTACCACCGCAAAAAGACATATAGGAACAGAATAGACTATTGTTGCAGATGCGTCATAAACAGCTAAATTGTAAGAATACACTATAAGAGATATAATTGTAGCATTAACAAGTGCCACAACAGACTCCTTTCCTACTTGCTTGAATATATCTTTACTGTCTAATGTTTTATTAGCTAAGCCCTGAACAACAATAGCTGACGATTGAGTACCAACATTACCGCCAGTACCACCAATAAGAGGAATATAAAGTGCAATCTCTGGGTGTTGCGCAAAGATTGTATCGAATCTGCCTAGAATTACAGAGTTTGCAATACCTCCAATCATACCAAACAACAACCAAGGAAGTCTTGCTTTAGTTTGGTGGAATATATTATCGTCAGTTTCTACATCTAACGAAAGACCCGATGCTAATTGGTAATCTCTTTCAGCTTGTTCTTGTGCCACGTCCATAACGTCATCAACTGTAATCTGACCAACTAGTCTGTCGATGCTATCAACTACAGGTATGGCAACAAGGCTATATTTACGCATTGCTTGCACAACATCTTCCACAGGTGTATCAACATGAACAGATATAGGATCGCTCTGCATCACGTGTTTAACCTTAGATATAGATGGAGATGTGATAACCTTTTTCAGCGGGAAGATACCTTTTAGTTTCTCCTCATCGTCAATAACATATACATAGTAAATCTCGTCTAATTCTTCGGCTTGCAAGCGCATTTCTTTCAGACACTCAGGCATACTCCAGTTCTCATTAACAAGAACCATTTCGGTACCCATTATACCCCCTGCTGTTTCTTTATCATACTTTAGCAGTTTAAGAATGTCTTTTGCTTGGTCTACGTCAGATATATGAGATATGATTTCTTCTCTTTGTTCTTCGTCAAAGTCTCTTATCATGTTCACAGCATCGTCTGTGTCCATGTTGTCTACGAACCTTCTGGCTATGATGTAAGGAGGAAGTATTTTCAAGAAGTCCTTTCTTGTGTCCTCGTCCATCTCTACAAGAACATCTGCCGCTAGTTCATTGTCTAACTGCTTATATACAAAGATAGCCTCGTCTATGCTCAACTCATCGCATAGTTCAGCAATACCAACGGGGTGTAAGTTCTCAATCAACTCTTTCAACCCCTTAGCATCATTTTGTTCTATCAGTGCTTTTACAGCAATTATTAGTTCTTCGTTAGACATAACTCATTTTTACAGAGATGTTTACCTAATCAAATCTCACTATCACAAAGCTCACGCTTTAAGTATATCTTCTACTACTTTTGTCAGCTCTATAAACTCTCTTACCGACAACTGTTCTGGTCTTTTGCCCCAAACAGAACTTTCGTCAAGTTTAACTTCTTTACCTATCAGTGGTTTTATAGAGTTTCTAATAGTCTTTCTTCTTTGATTAAATGTTGTTTTAACCACTTGCTTAAACAGTTTTTCATCACACCCCAAGTGTTCAACATTGTTTCTTGTCATGCGTATAACCGCACTTTTAACCTTAGGGGGTGGATTAAACACCGTTTCACTAACAGTAAACAGGTATTCTACATTATACCATGCCTGTATCAACACACTAAGTATCCCGTATGTTTTATTACCTTCTTTGGCTGCTATCCTCTCTGCCACCTCCTTCTGTATCATTCCCGTACAGCAAGGGATAAGATGTTTATAGTCTAACATCTTAAAAAATATCTGACTAGAGATATTGTAAGGATAGTTACCCGTAAGAACAAATGGCTTTTGGTCAAAAACATTCTCTAACTTCATCTTCAAGAAATCGTCCTCTATGATATTGTCTTCCATAGAAGGATATTCTTTTCTTAGGTATGCAACCGACTCAAAATCTAGCTCAACCACCTTAACATGCCTATCCTTTGTTAATAAGTACTGCGTAAGCACACCCATTCCGGGACCAACTTCTAGAATTGGAATATTTGGAGCGGTATCAACCGTGTCGGCAATAGCTTTAGCTATCTTCAAATCTTTCAAGAAATGCTGTCCTAAAAACTTTTTAGGTTTGACCAAATTCATTAAATCAACTTATTAGTTTACTTTTGCAACGGACAAAGGTAAGTCTTTTTGACTTAAAAGCGAATAATCCGATGCAAAAGAAACTAATAAAAATAATTTCTAAAGTAATATTACCTGTCTTATTAGGTATATTTATTTTGTATTTAATTTATAGAGAGTTTGATTTCAAACTATTCATAGTTTATATTTCAGAAGGAATAGACTGGTGGTTCATGCTTTTTTCTTTCTTCTTTGGCATTATGGCACAGGTGTTTCGTGCATGGAGATGGAAGATACTACTAAAGCCTATTGGAGCCTATCCAAAGACCAGTAGCTGTACAGATGCTATATTCATTTCGTATGCGGCAAGCTTGGCTGTGCCACGAATTGGCGAAGTGAGCAGATGTGGAGTAATAAAGCGGACAGACGGAATACCGTTTGCCAAATCACTGGGCACAGTTATAACGGAAAGAATTGTAGATATGCTCACGATAGCAGTAATATCTTTCATCACGTTAGTAACACAGATGCCAGTGTTTGTCAGATATATAGAACAAACCGGAGCTAAGATACCTTCCCTATCACATCTCATCACATCGCCTTGGTTTTATGTAGGTGTATTTAGCTTTATAGGTATACTCATTCTGATGTATCATCTTAGAAAAACCATCATATTCTATGAGAAAGTAAAAGGATTTATAATAAACATATCGGAAGGAATATACTCTCTGAGGAAAATACAAGGTATATGGAAGTTCATTTTTTATAGCCTCGCAATATGGGTTTGCTATTTCCTGCACTTCTACATAACTTTCTTTTGTTTCAACTTCACAGAACATCTGACCCTAGAAGCTGGACTTGTGATGTTCGTTGTAGGCACTTTTGCCGTACTTGTTCCTACTCCTAACGGAGCTGGTGCATGGCACTTCGCCATAATATCTGCACTTATGATGTACGGAATAGATGCAGACAACTCATCTTTATTTGCATTAGTTGTACACACTTTTCAAACCTTTTTATTAGTTTTGTTGGGTGTCTTTGCATACGCAAGATTACATATTAGAAACCAAAACTAAAAACACACATAAATTATGAGTAGTATTTTATCATTATCACCAAAGAATGTTTGGAAACACTTCCATTCTTTGACACAAATTCCACGTCCATCGGGACACTTGGAAAGAGTTACAGAATTTCTTGTAAACTTCGGTAAAGAGTTAGGTCTTGAAACTTTCGTTGACGAAGTAGGCAATGTCATCATAAGAAAACCAGCAACTCCGGGAATGGAGAACAGAAAGGGCGTGATACTTCAAGCACATAGCGACATGGTACCACAGAAAAACAAAGACACTGTTCACGATTTCGAAAAAGACCCTATACAAACTTACATAGACGGAGAATGGGTCAAGGCAAAAGGCACTACACTTGGCGCAGACAATGGTCTTGGTGTGGCAGCAATTATGGCTGTGTTAGAAGACAAAACATTAAAGCATGGTCCATTGGAAGCACTTATCACATCTGACGAAGAAACAGGAATGTATGGTGCATTCGGCTTAAAACCAGATGTAGTAAAGGGAGAAATACTTCTAAACCTTGACTCTGAAGACGAAGGCGAACTATACATTGGCTGTGCAGGAGGTATGGACGTTACGGCAACTCTTGAATATAAAGAAGTAGAACCAGACAGTGAAGACATAGCTCTAAGAGTAAATCTAAAAGGATTAAAGGGAGGTCACTCGGGACTTGAGATAAATCAAGGCAGAGGTAATGCTAATAAACTTCTAGTTCGCTTTGTTCGTGAGGCAATCGCTAGTTACGAAGCAAGACTTGCAAGCTGGGAAGGCGGTAATATGCGTAATGCTATACCGAGAGAGGCAGAAGCAGTGATTACAATACCTGCTGAAAACGAAGCAGAAGTATTGGAGCTTGTGAAGTACTGTGAGAACTTATTCAACGAAGAATATAGTGCAATAGAAACTCCAATCAAGTTTACTGCCGAGAGAGTTGAACTACCTAAAGCTATTGTTCCTGAAGAAGTGCAAGACAACCTAGTAGATGCAATTTTTGCATGTCAGAATGGTGTGACAAGAATGATACCTACTGTGCCTGATACAGTAGAAACTTCTTCAAACTTAGCAATAATAACTATCGGACACGGTAAAGCAGAAATCAAGATACTTGCAAGAAGTTCTAGCGACAGTATGAAGGAATATCTTACAACAAGTCTTGAGGCTTGCTTCTCAATGGCTGGAATGAAGGTTGTAATGAGTGGAGGTTACTCTGGCTGGCAACCTAATGTGAACTCTCCTATTCTACACGCAATGAAAGAGTCATACAAAGCTCAGTTCGGAGTAGAGCCTGAAGTGAAAGTTATACATGCAGGTTTGGAATGTGGAATTATCGGTGCTATCATACCAGGACTAGATATGATATCATTCGGTCCTACTCTTCGCTCGCCTCACTCTCCAGACGAGAGAGCGTTGATACCAACAGTTCAAAAGTTCTATGACTTCCTTGTTGCTACACTTGAACAAACTCCAGTGAAAGAATAAGCTAAGACATAAAACGAAACAGTAAAGGGTGTAATTAAAGAGTTAATTCTCTTAATTACACCCTCTTTTTATGTCTTTATTTCAGTGATATAATAACCATAAAAGCAATAATATTATTATACTTATAAATGATATATAGTTTGGATATTAGTCATATACAACTTAAAAGTTAGCTATATATAATTTAGAATCCTACTCTACATACATTATTTGCTTTTAGATTAAGACAGTCCTATTAGTCTATCTTATAAGGTTTAGTGAAAGAAAATACTTATATGTAAAAACAAGCCACTCTTATCTTTCATCATTTAGGCATCTATCTGTATTTATAAATATCCTATTTACTTAATGATTTAGTTAGCTTAATCATCGTTCTTAAAGCAATGTCGGGACGTGCTACCTGATTTACTGTACCCGCTATATATAAGTTCTTCTTGGGACAACAAAAGGCTATTGAACCAGAAAGACCTACATAACCTACAAATTTAGGAGAACCTCCAAAAGGATTAAATATCCAAGGTAGCTTGAACAGTTGTACTCCTATTCCAGAACTCATAGGGTAGAATATTTTATTCCATTCCTGCATCTCACTTATATATTCTAACGGAAAGAGTCTACCTGTGAAGAAAGCCTCAATAAACATCAGCATATCAGATGAGGTTGAAACCATTCCCCCATCAGCTCTGAATGAAGTCATAGCTTTAGGAATATGCAATTCGCTACTCTTATAGTAAAGACTTTTCGGTCTACAATCCGTATAGTCTGTATATAGATATGTTTTTGATAGTCCTATACGATTGATTATTAGCTCATCACAATTTTGAGAATAAGACTTGCCCGTTATGTTTTCTATTATCTTTCCAAGTAACTGATAGTTACTATCAGAATAGTATGCTTTATTCTTTGTCCCTGGAATAAACAAAGGCTTTAACTTTTTAGTTCTTTTAATAGCTTGTTCAAAAGTCCATTCTCTGTCATGACCTTTCTTTAGCTCTTCCTCCCAACTTGTTTCTCCTTTTTCTTTGTCCTGAAAATAGTCTGACAGTCCAGAAGTATGTGCTAAAAGATGTCTTATTGTTATCTGATTTGAATATTCTATTCCTTCATATATGTGTAAACCTTCAACTATTGAAGGTTCAAGATATAATGAAATTCTGTCGTCAATATTTAGCTTACCTTTTGACCTTAAATACAGAATTATTGCTGTGGTAAACAGCTTTGTAGTGCTTGCAATAAAGTATGGTATATCTTTATATAAATCTCCAGCCGTTCCATGCCAAATAGTATTGTCTTTCTTTATTGAAAAAGAGATACCAAATATTTTCTTACTATCTACTGTCTTATCTAAGATGTTTTGCAGTAACTTATCTTTTTCTCTCATATATCTTACTTATAACTTTATACATATGCAATCTGTACCGTAAAGATAGTCCTATTTTTAATGTATTTAAGGCTGATATTCAAATGATATACAATTTGCAAGTCAGCTGTATATATTTTAGACAACAAGTATATATAGCTTTGTTACAAATTATATTTACTTGAGTTAGACAGCAAGAACAGAGCTGACATACAACGACTTATATTGATAAGAAAGAGAACACAATCAGCTATATTTCTTACCTCGTTCACATAATATATGGTAAAGACAATCTCAACAGACAGTATGATATTTACCTTTTATGTTTATAATCCGTCTGTTGAATTAAATATATTCCTCATCATAAGGTTATAAACCCTAGATGTTAGCAAGATTTATTTCAAAGCTAATATAGTATCTTCAACTCGTTTGGCAGTGGTTACATTTCTGCTATACTCTTCAATCTTAACCACACCACCCATAGACACTTTGTCGTTCTTGAAAATCATTCCACTGGCAATTTCTTCACGTGCAGAGAAGTGAAACTCTTTAATTCCAGTGCGTTCCGATATTTCTTTTATGTTTGTTTCTTTCACTCCACAGCCTGCGAGTATTACAATTCTATTATAAGCGAGTTTGTTCAGCTTGGTTAGTAAGTCAATCCCCTCGTATGCTGTGTTTTCTTGCCCTGAAGTTAGTATTCTGTTGCAACCTGTTGAGATAACATCTTCAAGCCCTTTGAAAGGGTCTTTGCACATATCGAAAGCTCGGTGGAAAGTCACAGACATATCCCCTGCCTCGGCAACAAGTCTTTTGGTTAGTTCCACATCAATATTTCCATCAGGCAAAAGGCAACCTATCACTACCCCATCTACACCTAGTTCTCTGCACATACGAATATCCTCTATCATTGACAACTGCTCCACTTCAGAATAGAGGAAATCTCCTCCACGTGGACGTATTATTACGTGTAGCTTTGTAGTGTTCAGCATCTTGCGGGCAACTTTTATCTCCCCGTAAGAAGGTGTTGTTCCCCCTTCTGGTATTGCAGCACAAAGTTCAACACGTGTGGCACCACCTTTCTGTGCAGCCAAACAGCTTTCGACAGAGTTTGCACATACTTCAAACTGATAGTTATTCATAGATTTTCTTTTTATGGTATATATAAACAAAACAAGCTATCTGTGTAAGGTTTGCAAACAATACTTACATTAGATAGCTTGTATATATAGTTTAGATGTCAAGTGTATATACTTCACATCTAAAGTAACTACGCTTTACTTAGCAAAACTTACAGACCTGGTTTCTCTTATCACTGTAATCTTCACTTGTCCAGGATAAGTCATTTCGTCTTGTATCTTTCTTGCTATTTCACCCGATAAGTTTTCAGTAGCAACATCATCAATCTTGTCTGCACCAACAATAACTCTCAACTCTCTACCTGCTTGAATTGCATAAGTTTTTGTTACTCCAGGGTAAGACATTGCTATTTGCTCAAGGTCGTTAAGTCGTTTGATGTATGCCTCAACAATCTCTCTTCTGGCTCCAGGACGTGCTCCTGAGATAGCATCACACACTTGAACGATAGGCGCAAGTAATGTTGTCATCTCTACTTCATCATGGTGAGCACCGATAGCATTACATATATCTGGTTTCTCTTTATATTTCTCTGCCAACTTCATACCTAACAATGCGTGTGGCAATTCTGGTTCTTCGTCTGGCACTTTACCTATATCGTGAAGTAAACCTGCTCGTTTTGCCTTCTTAGGATTAAGACCCAACTCCGATGCCATAACTGCACAAAGGTTAGCTGTTTCTCTTGCGTGTTGCAATAGGTTCTGACCGTAAGAAGAACGATACTTCATCTTACCCACCATACGTATAAGTTCAGGGTGAAGACCATGTATACCTAAGTCGATAACAGTACGTTTACCTATCTCAATTATTTCTTCCTCTATTTGCTTTTGAACCTTAGCCACCACTTCTTCTATTCTCGCTGGGTGTATTCTGCCGTCAGTAACTAGTTGATGAAGAGCAAGTCTTGCCACCTCTCTTCTTACTGGGTCAAAGGCTGACAGTACTATTGCTTCCGGCGTATCATCTACAATTATCTCAACACCTGTAGCTGCTTCAAGTGCACGTATATTTCTACCTTCACGACCGATGATGCGACCTTTCACTTCGTCTGAGTCAATGTGGAAAACAGTTACAGCATTTTCTATTGCAGTTTCTGTTGCCACACGTTGGATAGTCTGTATAACTATTCTCTTAGCCTCTTTATTTGCTGTGAGTTTTGCTTCATCTATGATGTCGTTAATATATGACTGCGCGTAAGACTGTGCTTCCGCCTTCATTGATTCAACAAGTTTTTCCTTCGCTTCTTCAGCCGACATTCCAGAAAGTTCTTCTAGCCTAACAACCTCTTGCTTCTTTATAGTTTCTAATTCTTCTTTCTTCTTATCTACAATAGATAATTGTTCTTCAAGATTTGCCTTTATAGCTTCAGCCTCGTTCTTCTTTCTTTGAAGTTCTTCATGCTTTTGCGTCAAAGACATTTCTTTTTGCTTTATTCTATTTTCTGCTTGTTGTATCTTCTGATTACGCATGGCAACCTCTCTTTCAAGGTCTGCCTTTTTGTTCAAGAACTTTTCTTTAACCTCAAGCAGTTTATCCTTTTTCATCACTTCTGCCTCTTCCGCTGCCTTTTTCATCAAGTTTTGATACTTCGATTTAAGCACATATCTATAAAATATGTATGATAACACCCCACCGAGTATTAAACAAACTATTCCTGTCAATATTATTTCTGTCATTTCCAATATAATTATTTATAGTATAATAAAAAAGCACTGCAAAACCACATACTCATAAAAGTAGTTTCCAGTGCGTATCTCTAACTCTTAATTGATTTAATATAAATAGCCGAAAAGACAATCTATTTTCCTTTTTCTTTAGCAAACTCACTATCAAGAAGTGCCGAAAGCTCGCATATTTTGTCAGAATATGGCTTGGTGTCATTTAACTTCTCCAACTCCAGCTTTCTTTTAGATAAATGTATAGCAACCTTAATCAACAGACTAACATCATTAGCCTCGCCGGTAAGTCCACTATTCCCCTCCGAAATGCTATATCTCGTAAGCAAATCGGCTATTTGTTTGCTTGCGTTGCGATATAATTCCTCCTCCTGCTCATTACCTTTTTCAATCCAAACAGGCACTTTATATCCAACTATATCTAAAGTTATCCTAAATCTTTCTTTCTTCATACGTCGCCATTATTTTACTTATCAAATAACGCGATGCAGCTATCTATTTCACGCACTAAAGCATCGATTTTTTGTTTGGTAAGCCCTACGTCACTTCCTGTTCTTGACATTGTCTTAGCCATTTTCAAAGACTCGTATTGTTGTTCAAGCTCTTTGTTTTTCGCCATCAAACTTTTAATCTCGGCATCTCTGTCGTAAATAACTTTCTCAAGCTCTTTACACCTCTCTTTAACCCTATCATAATTAAACAATAGGTGCCTTAACTTGGTCTCGAAAGAGCTTAAAGCTTGTTGTTCGTTATAGTTCATAGCAACAAAAAATCACACAAAAATAGTATTATATATCGTATTACAAAAGTTTTAATGCATAAAATAAGACTTTAATGTCATATTATTGCATAATCATACACTATTGTAGTGCGCCACAAACTATATACAGTTGTTTTTTAGACTGTATACAGTTTACTTGTAATATGTATATAATCTGAAAAGCAGTTATATATTATTTGCAGTAAAGATATTGTTTTTGATTGAATAAAAAGACTTTGCAAGAAAAATATTACAGAATAAAAAGAAAATAGCAGGTAGATTGTCATCAAGCAAAAGAACAAACGAATGAATACAAAAAGAGCCACATAACTTGCCGATTGATAAGTTTAATCAGCACAGTTAGTGGCTCTTAAAGATGTTAGTCTATACTAATTAGAAGAAAAGATTACTTGCTTTGTTCTAATTGTAAAGTCTTTGTTGGTTGGTCACAAGCTTCTGTTGGGCCGAAGTATTGTATTGGACCAGGATAAACGTAAGCTGTTTCAACCGCCCACTTTTCTCTGTTAGCAGCAAAAGTTTTGAATGGCGCTCCGTCAAGCTTAACTAATGCTTTTTGAATTACCGGTTTCATCTCTCCGTGTCTGCGTTCCATGTTCATCATCATAGTTATAGGTACACCGCCTGCAATCCATTCAGATGCTGGAGCAGTAGTATTACGTACAGATGACATATAACCTGTTTTGCCGTTAGCAATAAGCATTGAAGCTGTATATCCTAATGAGTAGCAGTAGTCAGCATCGAAGTTTGAAGGGGCAGCACAACGTCCTTCATATCCGAAGAAGTGGTGTTGTGCAGCAAATTTGCCAACAAACTTGCCCTCTTTCTTCCACTCTGAAAGTTTAGTTGCCACCATTTCAGAAAGCAATTTTTCTGTTTCAATAAGAGAAACCTGAACGTTTCCGTGTGGATCTCTATCTAGTGTAAGCTGACGTGCAACTCCTTCTGGAAGGCTAGCATATATTGCTGAGTTTTCAGCAGATAGTTTGCTGATGATGTAATCTCTTTGATGAGAACGTTTGATATGAGAGAATTCCTCCGAATTTGCTGCTAGGAAGTCGTTAAGTTCAGCTATCAGACGTTTCATTGCAGGTATAAACTCAACCAATCCTTCTGGAATCAACACAGTACCGAAGTTGTTTCCTTGTGCAGCACGATTAGCCACTATTTCGCAGATGTATGTAACTACATCGTCAAGCGACATATCCTTTGCCTCAACTTCTTCTGAAACAATACATACGTTTGGTTGCACTTGAAGCGCACACTCTAAAGCAATGTGAGATGCAGAACGTCCCATCAACTTGATAAAGTGCCAGTATTTGCGTGCAGAGTTACAATCTCTTTGAATGTTACCGATAACTTCTGAGTAAGTCTTACAAGCTGTATCAAAACCGAATGATGTTTCAATCATATCGTTTTTCAAGTCGCCGTCGATGGTTTTAGGACAGCCTATAACTTGAACTCCATATTTCTTAGCAGCATAATACTCTGCAAGTACGCATGCATTGGTATTAGAGTCGTCTCCACCTATAATAACAAGTGCTTTGATATCAAGTTTTTTTATAATCTCATATCCCTTTTCAAATTGCTCAGGGCTTTCTAGCTTAGTACGTCCAGAACCGATAATATCGAAACCACCAGTATTTCTGTATTCATCTATTATTTCAGCAGTAAGTTCCATATAATTATGGTCTACCAATCCACTTGGACCTAATATGAAACCATAAAGTTTGCTGTCTTTGTTTAGTTTCTTTATACCGTCAAAAAGACCAGATATAACGTTGTGTCCACCTGGTGCTTGTCCACCAGACAAGATAACGCCAACGTTTACCGCAGGAATTGTTGTTTCTTCTCCTTTTTCAAAAGAAATCATTGGCATTCCATAAGTGTTTGGGAATAAACCTTTGATTGCTTCTTGATCGGCAACAGATTGTGTTGCTGCTCCCTCTACTGCTTTTACTATTCCAGTAGTTAATACTTTAGGCAATTTTGGCTGATATGCAGCTCTTGCCAATTGTAATGCACTTTTTGTCATCTTTTTTACCTTTGAAATTGATATTAATAATGCGTTTTATATTTGTTTCTCTTTCTTTATTGACTATATATAGTTTGCTCGACAGTTATATATAGTTTACTTTTTAATTATATATAGTTTAGAAGTAAAATGTATATAGCTTGAAAAGTATTACAATATAGCTTTAAGTTCTCTTTCCATTTCTTGTTGCACCTTCTTTGCTTCTTCTCTAGCTCTTACATCAAAATCTTCGCCGCTCGATGCATATATAATTGCTCTTGATGAGTTTACGATAAGTCCGCACTCATTATTCATTCCGTACTTACATACTTCTTCTAACGAACCACCTTGT
Organism: Bacteroides sp.; assembly: GCA_030529405.1. Taxonomy (GTDB): domain Bacteria; phylum Bacteroidota; class Bacteroidia; order Bacteroidales; family Bacteroidaceae; genus JAUMWZ01. The sequence goes on from JAUMWZ010000006.1 coordinate 12,980, forward strand.
GCACCAACTCCAGGTACAAGCAAGAAGTGATTCGGAACAATCTTTCTTATCTGCTCAAAAGCTTTACCTTGTGTAGCACCGACAACATACATCATCTGATTGCTGTCTGCCCATTCTTGCGACTTACGAAGTACTTTTTCAAACAGTTGTTCTCCGTTTTCGTCCTTCATAAGTTGGAAGTCATGCGAACCTTTGTTAGAAGTAAGTGCCAACAGAATAACCCAACGATTGTCATAACCTAAGAATGGTTTTACGCTATCTTCTCCCATATAAGGAGCAACAGTAACAGAGTCTATATCCAAAGCTTCAAAGAATGTGCGCGCATAAAGCTCTGATGTATTTCCTATATCTCCACGCTTAGCATCGGCAATAATAAATTGGTCTGGATAATTTTCTCTTATATACTTCACAGTCTTTTCAAAGGCAATCCAGCCATCAAC
>JAUMWZ010000006.1:13519-21805 GCA_030529405.1 Bacteroides sp.
CTTTCTTTTAGTCTTTCCGCATTTTCTGCTACAATCAGTTTGTCAATGCAGTCTTGTATGTCGCCGTCCATGAAGGCTGAAAGATTGTATATAGTATAATTTATGCGGTGATCAGTAATTCTTCCCTGTGGATAGTTATAGGTACGTATCTTAGCTGAGCGGTCTCCAGTTGACACCATAGTTTTTCTTTTCGATGCAATATCGTCAAGATACTTCTGATGTTCTTTATCATAGATGAAAGTACGCAATCGTGACAATGCTCTTTCTTTATTCTTTGGCTGGTCACGGGTCTCTGTACACTCAATAAGTATCTCTTCAGCAACCCCTGTATTAGGGTTCTTCCAAACGTATCTAAGACGAACTCCCGATTCAACCTTATTTACATTCTGTCCTCCTGCACCTCCGCTTCGGAATGTGTCCCACTTAATTTCGCCTTCGTTTATTACTACATCAAATTCCTCTGCCTCTGGAAGTACGGCAACAGATGCAGCCGATGTGTGAACACGTCCTTGTGTTTCTGTTGCAGGAACACGTTGAACTCGGTGCACACCTGACTCATATTTCAAAGTACCATATACATTATCTCCAGTCACGCTACACACTATTTCCTTGTAACCGCCAGCTGTTCCTTCGTTTGCACTAGATACTTCCATGCGCCAACCTTTAGTTTCGCAATATTTTGCATACATTCTAAACAAGTCGCCTGCAAATATTGCAGCCTCATCACCTCCTGTTCCTCCTCTAATTTCTAGTATAGCATTCTTACCATCTTGAGGGTCTGCTGGCACAAGCATCAACTTTATTTCCTCCTCTAGGGCAGGTAGTCTTTCTTGGCTACTATCTAGTTCTTCCTTCGCCATTTCTCTCATGTCGGCATCGTCTTCATTAGAAAGTATATTCTTAGCCTCCTCAATGTTAGAAAGAAGTTGCATATATTCCTTGCGAGCCTTCATCAAATCGTCCAGCTCTTTATATTCCTTTGTCAGCTTCACATATCTTTTTTGGTCAGATATTACTGACGGGTCTGTTATCAGTGTAGATATTTCTTCAAACTTAGCAACCAATCCGTCAAGTTTGTCTAATAAGTTATTGTTGTCTGCCATTATATATTGGTTGATTTATATGTCTTTTATTACGCGCTTAGCAATGGTTACCACACTCACATTTGATAAACACTGCTCCACACAACCGTTTACCACTGTTTTGCAAACCATATACAGTCAATAAGTCAGCTATATATAGTTTGAAAACAGAGTATATACAGTTTATTTTCAAATTAAGATGTTTTGTTTCGGAGGCGTTTAATAAACAAATTCTCCAAACTCACTCTTTATTATAAGTTCTTTCTTATCACTACTTTCCACTCTACCTACAATCTGCGCTGGAATACCAAATTCTTCCGATATAGCTATTATATCTTTAGCATATTGTTCAGGTAGATATATTTCCATTCTGTGTCCCATGTTGAACACCTTATACATTTCTGCCCAATCCGTTCCGCTTTGTTCCTTTATTGTTCTAAACAAAGGAGGCACAGGGAACATATTGTCTTTCACTATTCTTAGGTTGTCTATGAAGTGAAGTATCTTTGTTTGCGCTCCACCAGAACAATGCACCATTCCGTGAATATTCTTTCTGTGTACATCAAGAATTTTCTTTATCACAGGCGCATAAGTACGTGTAGGCGAAAGCACAAGTTTGCCCGCATCTAAAGGACTATCTTTCACCTCGTCAGTTAGCTTTAGTCCTCCCGAATAAACTAGTTCTTGCGGAACAGCAGAGTCGTAACTTTCTGGATATTTTTCAGCTATATATTTGTTGAACACATCATGTCTTGCACTTGTAAGACCGTTACTTCCCATTCCACCGTTATATTCTTTCTCGTATGTTGCTTGTCCGAAAGAAGCAAGACCAACTATAACATCGCCCGCCTTTATATTACCGTTATCGACAACATCTTCTCTTTTCATACGACAAGTAACAGTAGAATCAACGATGATGGTACGCACTAAGTCGCCCACATCAGCTGTTTCTCCCCCACTGCCATACACACCTATCCCCATATCTCTTAACTCTGACATCAGTTCTTCAGTACCGTTGATGATAGAAGATATTACCTCTCCAGGAATAAGAAGTTTATTTCTGCCGATAGTTGATGACACCAAGATATTATCTACTGCTCCAACACAGAGCAAATCATCTATATTCATGATGAGAGCGTCTTGTGCAATACCTTTCCACACAGATATATCTCCCGTTTCTTTCCAATATATGTATGCCAAAGACGATTTTGTTCCAGCTCCGTCAGCATGCATAATGTTGCAGTATTCTGTATCTCCTCCGAGAATGTCTGGTATTATCTTACAGAATGCTTTAGGAAATATTCCCTTGTCAATATTCTTTATAGCGTTATGCACATCTTCTTTCGATGCGCTAACACCTCTCATCATATACCTTTGATTGCTCATTTCTGTGTATCTTGTTTGTTAAGAGTTGGTTAAACTACTGAGTATATTTTGTATTAAAATTCTACTTTAGGTGCGTTCTGACTTCCTTCATCTGCTTTGAAGTAGTCTTTCTTTTCAAATCCGAATATAGCTGCTACAATATTATTTGGAAATCTTCTGACAGTTGTATTGTAGTCTTTTGCCACGGCATTGAAGTCATTTCTAGCCACAGCTATTCTGTTTTCTGTTCCTTCTAATTGTGCTTGCAGTTCCAAGAAGTTTTGGTTTGCCTTCAAGTCAGGGTATTTTTCCACCACAACAAGCAATTTGCTAAGTGCCGAACTAACATTGTTTTGTGCTTGTTGAAACTCTGCCATCTTTTCAGCTGTCAAGTTTGTAGGATCAACAGTCACTTGTGTAGCTTTGCTACGAGCTTCTATAACCGCTTGAAGTGTACTTTGTTCGTGTGCAGCATATCCTTTCACTGTGTTCACAAGGTTAGGAATAAGGTCTGCTCTACGTTGATATTGTGTTTCCACATTAGCCCATTTTGTTTGAACTCCTTCTTCCATAGAAACCATTTTGTTATATCCCATCATTCCCCAAATGAATAATGCAACTACTACAACAATTAAAATAATAGTACTCTTTTTCATATCTTTATTTGTTTATGTGTTATACAAATCTATGTTTTATATATAATAGTCTTTTTGTTTATATATACTTTCAAAGTAAACTATATACAACTGACTCACAAACTATATACAGTTGATATTCAAATCATATACAGTTGGCAAATCAACATGTAATAGCTTGTTTTAGAATCGACTACCGGCACCACCGCCACCGCCTATTCCTCCGCCGAAACTTCCGCCTCTGAAGCCTCCGCCACGACTACCACCTCCAAATCCTCCAATAATTGGTGGTATGCCACCTCCGCTATCTCGGTAGCTATTGCGAATAACATTCTTAGTAAATCCGCAGTTAGCACAAGTGTAAGTCCACTCTTCTTTCACAGCACTCCTTGTTCTGCTAATCACTCGACTGTCTGTCCTCATCATCTTAGGCTTACCACACTGTGGACATTTCATTTCTTTATATGCTTGATACATACCAATAACACCAAACAGACCAAATATTCCTAAAATCAAAATAAGGACATTCAAGCCAAGACCTTCTTCTTTCTCCAGCTCGTCATTGACCATACTTCCGTCTAAGCGACTGCATATTTGCTCCATACCAGCAAGCATACCAGTGTCCCAATCCTTATTTTTGAAGTGCGAAATCATATACTTTGTCTGTATGCGCTTACATATAGCATCTGGCAGTATTCCCTCAAGTCCATAGCCAGTATACATATGTATGCATCTTTGGTCGGTTACAAGTAGTACAACCATACCATTGTTTTTGCCTTTCTTACCTACTCCCCACGTGTTTAGCAACTTGTGCGAGAAGTCAAAGCAATCTGTATCGCCAATAGAGTTAAGCGCAACCACGACAATCTCTATGCCTGTTTGTTGTTCAAGATTATATATCTTAGAATTTATTTCTCTTTCAGTCTCGGCAGAAAGTATGTTGTCTGGGTTGGTTACATATCTTGTTCTGTCTTGAAGATGTACATTAGGCACACTTTCCACCGTGTAGGCTCTGTTTTGCGAAAAGCCTAAACACACAGACAAAATCATCATTATGCTAAATGTAAATATCCTCATGTCGTTTCTAATTTGTATATACTCAACTTTTAATTTATATACAGTCTATTTTCAATTCATACACAACTTGCAGGTAGACTGTATATGGTTTGAATTCCTATTGTATGTATCTGTATATAAAGTCTTTTACTCTTTGGGTGTATTCCTCTTTATTTTCTTGGTAAGACACAGCATGTTCTGCATCTTTCACAACCCATATTTGCTTGTCGCCTTTCTTTGCTTCATATAACTGATAAACCATATTGGTAGGCACATAATCATCTTTGTCGCCATGTATAAAGAACATTGGCTTTTTGCACTTCATTACTTGATTTATCGCAGATGCTTCTTTGAACCCCCAACCATACTTTGCCCTGCACAACCAGTCAGCAGTGTATAGCAACGGGAACTCTGGCAATGAAAAGTCTTCTTTCATCTCTTTAGAAAACTGTTCCCATACACTTGTATATCCGCAGTCTTCAACATACACCTTAACACAATCATTTACCGACTCCTCTCCAGATACCATCATCGTAGTTGCAGCTCCCATAGAAATTCCATGAACCACCATCTCCGTATTTTTCCCGAATATTTCGTTGGCAATATCTATCCATCTGATTACATCAAGTCTGTCTTTCCAGCCCATTTGTATTGCCTTTCCTTCGCTCTTGCCATGATAATGCAAGTCGGGCAACAACACATTAAAACCCAAATCTTTATTATACATGTATGCAATCATCATCATTCTGGTTGCATTGTCAGTATATCCGTGTACAATCACAGCTGTTTTGCTCGTTGGTTGTGCTGAATATATATATTGTGCATGAAGTTTTATGTTTTCATCATTAGTTATAAAAGTATCTTTTATAGCACTCTCTGCAATCAAACTATCTCTCCATTCGGCATAGAAAGGGTAGTTTTCTTCCATAAACACTTCACTAAGTTCGTTTTTCTTTTCTATTGTTTTGTCGGGAGTTAAGGCATACGAAACCATATAGCAACTACCGCCTATGATAGAAATAAGAACAAACACTGCCAAGAATAATAATATTCTTTTCAATGTAAATATTCTTTTCTTGTCCTGTCCTCTCATTATTTATTAAGTTTATCACGTTCGTTGTGATGCAAAATGAGCATACACAACAAACAAATATTCTATATGTTCCAAATATTCCAAGCAGCCTCTGCCTGCAATTCTAACATTTCTTGCCCATTCTTTACTGTTGCTCCCCTCTCAACTCCTTTTTTCATAAAGGCAGTAGTAGCAGGGTTATACACCAAGTCAAAAAGCAAATGTTCCTTACCTATATATTCATAGGGCAAGTGTATATATTCATCAACATTAGGATAAGTGCCAACTGGAGTGCAGTTTACTATTACCTTATGTTCATCTAATATATATTTTGTGAGTTCATCATAATTTATTGTGAACCCATTCTTTGTTGTTCTTGAGACGTATATATTATCTATTCCCAGCTCACACAAAGAGTATTTCACTGCTTTTGCTGCACCTCCAGTACCCAAAATTAGTGCTTTTTTATGACATTCTCTCAATAGTGGCTTTATAGAGTTAGTAAAACCCGTAACATCAGTGTTATATCCCACCAACTGAATGCCAAACTTTTCGGTGCGCTCTATCTTTACCACATTTACTGCACCTGCTTTGAATGCTCTGCTATCAACACTATCTAGCAAGGGCATTATGCTTTCTTTGTGAGGTATCGTAACATTAAATCCGACTAAAGACTCATTGTTTTCGATGACCTCAAATATGTCTTCTACGTCCTTAAATTCATAGTTTACGTATGTAGCATCTATATTCTCCTTTCGAAACTTATTCTCAAAATACTGTTTAGAGAATGAGTGCGACAGCGGATAACCTAAGAGTCCGTATTCTTTCTTCATTGTCTGTTTCTTCATGTAGGACTATTTTGCTACTTAGTAGCTACATATAGCGTACAAATACCGAAAGTCATTCTCTCAAAGCTAACATACTCATATCCCACACTGTGTAATATTCGTTTCATTTCTTCTCCTTGCGGAAAGGCTTCCATGGTCTTAGGCAAGTAGTCATACGCCTTTTTATCTTTCGACACATAACCACCAACTTTCCTTATTATAACATTAGAGTAGAAGTTGAACATCTGCTTAAACGGTGCTTTCTCTGGTGTAGTGAGTTCCAATATAACCAGCTTTCCTCCTTTTCGCAACACTCTGTAAATTTCAGACAAACCTCTGTCTAGGTTTTCAAAATTCCTCACTCCGAAAGTGACCGTTACTGCGTCAAAAGTTCCGTCTTCAAAACTGAGGTTTGCACAGTCTTCTTTCTGAAAGTGTATAATATCTTTCAACCCCTCTTTAGCTGCTTTTTCTCTCCCCACATTCATCATACCTTCTGATATATCAGTAGCATACACACAATTAGGCTTCAATCTTTTTGCTGTGAGTATAGCAAAATCGCCTGTTCCGGTAGCTACGTCCATTACCTTCTTAGGGCATAGTTTCTTTATGGAATCAACAGCCTTCTTCCTCCAATATCTGTCAATTCCCATCGAAAGTGTTATGTTTAGCTTGTCATAAGTAGGAGCAATATTGTCGAACATCTGTTCTATCTGTTCCGTTTTGCTCTTATCACTTCCGTAAGGTGTTATTTTCTGTTGAGGATAATCCATATTTTTATTTCTCAAGACATTCATCATTCACTAGCAAACTATGCTAAAACTGAAAAAGAAAGTCTATTATATAACTTCCATTTTATAATAAGGCTGTCGGCAAAACACACTACAAGTAACACAATCATTACTAGACGTTTATGCAAACCTTATTCTCCGTATTTTCAAACCATATATAGCTGACTTCTAAACCATATACAGTCTTCAAACAAACTGTATATAACTAAAAAGTCAAACATATATAGTTAGCAAATCATCATCACACAATACTCCCCCATTATATATAGCCCAAAGGGCAAGCCTTTTCAGGCTTACCCTTTAAGATACTTAGATACGTTTTCAAATATTCTTTTCTCAATATTGTCGGTGTTCTCTTTAACGAACTTTTCTCCCGTTATGTTTTCGTAGAGTTCTATATATCTTTCGCTTATGCTGTTTACAATCTCGTCGGTCATCTCAGGCACTGTCTGCCCTTCTTTACCTTGAAAACCATTTTCCATAAGCCACTCCCTGACGAATTCTTTAGACAACTGCTTCTGTGGTTCTCCTTTCTCAAATCTTTCTTGATATCCATCAAGGTAGAAATATCTGCTTGAGTCCGGTGTATGTATTTCGTCCATCAGATAGATAGTGCCATTATGTTTGCCAAACTCATACTTAGTATCCACAAGGATAAGTCCTCTTTCGGCAGCCATTTCACTACCACGCTTAAACAGTTCTAACGTATATTTTTCAAGTATTGCATATTCTTCAGGCGTAGCCAATCCTTGCTTTAAGATTTCTTCCTTAGATATATCTTCGTCGTGTAAGCCTTGTTCAGCCTTTGTTGTAGGAGTGATTATAGGTTCAGGAAAGCGTTCGTTCTCTCTCATTCCGTCTGGAATACGAACTCCACATATTTCCCTCACACCATTTTTGTAGGCTCTCCACGCGCTACCACATAAGTATCCTCTAACAATCATTTCTACAGGAAAACCCTCGCAAAGAACACCTACCGTTACCATAGGATCAGGTGTTGCCTTTTTCCAGTTCGGACAGATATCTGACGTTGCATCGAGAAACTTTGCAGCAATTTGATTAAGCATCTGACCTTTGTATGGAATACCTTTAGGCAATACTACATCAAACGCAGATATTCTATCGGTAGCGACCATAACCAACGTGTCGCCGTTGATGTTATATACTTCTCTTACCTTACCGTGATATACATTTCTTTGATTTTCAAACTGAAAATCAGTCTTAGTCAATGCTTTCATAACATTATTTATAATAAGTGAGTTTATTGCTATTATTAACTCCGCAAAGATAGTCAATTAACTAGAAAAACTTAAACTTTAACTGCTCTTTTTATGAGCCTAAAAGCAACAGTTTTGAATTATTACAGAAACACAAAACAGAGAATACACAAACGCACGACACATTGTGACATAAATATGTACAAAAAAGTAACAAACGACACTATAAACCTCATTGCCT
>JAUMWZ010000007.1:0-3921 GCA_030529405.1 Bacteroides sp.
ATTATTACTAGTAGAAACAATACGCACAACATCTTCCTCCTCAAAAGAACATTACCCACACAGACACATTACTAATCGGGAAAGGATATAAAAAGCAGAATGGAAGAAGTGAAGTATAAGAAGAAAATAAGACGCTAAAAGAACAAAAATCAAATAAACAGATCTACAAAGTGAGAAAACAAACATATATGAACAATGAATAATAACGGAAAGACAAGATAATAAAAAAGCGGTGCAACACTAATAAGTATTGCACCGCTATATTTAATATCTACGATGTAGATTATTCAGCTACAACTTCGAAAGGTATCTCAACTGATACTTCTTTGTGTAGTTTTACTACCGCCTTGTAGTTACCAACTTCTTTCACGTTGTCTTTAACTACGATAAGCTTTCTTTCTACTTCGTGACCTAACTTAGCAAGTTCTTCTGCTATTTGAATGTTAGTAACCGAACCAAAGATAGTACCTGTTGCACTAACTTTAGTAGCTATTGTCAAGCTAACACCTTCTAATTTAGCAGCAGCAGCTTCTGCTTCTTTTTTAATCTTCTCCAACTTGTGAGCTCTTTGCTTTAAGTCTTCTGCCAACATCTTCTTAGCAGATGGAGAGGCGATAACAGCCTTACCCATTGGTATTAGATAGTTACGAGCGTAACCAGGCTTCACATTAACGATGTCGTTCTTATACCCTAGGTTTAATATATCTTCTTTCAATATAATTTCCATACTTATCCCTCCTCTTATTTCATCATATCAGTTACATAAGGAAGCAATGCCAAGTGGCGTGCTCTTTTAACAGCTTGCGCAATTCTGCGTTGGAACTTCAAAGATGTTCCAGTTATTCTACGAGGAAGTATTTTACCTTGTTCGTTAAGGAACTTCTTCAAGAACTCAGGATCCTTATAGTCTATATACTTAATACCATTTTTCTTGAAACGGCAGTATTTCTTTTTCTTCACATCCACTGAAGGTGGTGTTAGATATCTAATTTCTGATTGAGCTTGTGTCATAGTCTAGTCCTCCTTTTTGTTTGATTTAGCACTTCTTCTTTTTGCTGCATATTCAGCCGCATACTTATCGTTCTTGAAAGTCAAGAAACGTAGTACTCTTTCGTCACGACGGAAGTTAACTTCCAACTTAGCGATAGTTGTTGGATCTGCATTAAACTCAATAAATTGATAAAAGCCTGTAGACTTCTTTTGAATTGGATACGCCAATTTCTTCATTCCCCAGCTTTCTTCGTTGATAATCTCAGCTCCTTCTTCTACAAGAATAGCCTTGAACTTATCTACCGCTTCCTTCATCTGAACATCAGATAAAACGGGAGTCAAAATGAAAACGGTTTCGTACTGATTTCTCATACTCTTTTGTTAGTTAAAAATTAAAGTTTACTTTATCGGGTGCAAAGGTATTGTTTTTATTTTGATCAACAAAGATTTACGCCCCGTTTTTTCTGTATTAAATATTAGGAATATACAGAATTGAAATTTAACTTTGCAAAGTTGTTAAAACAATTAGATGTGTTTTTATGGTAAAAAATTTCAATTTCGACTTAAGGCTAATATTCGCCATATTCAACGGGAAAGTATCGGCAGCGTTAAACAGAAGGTTACACAGAAACTTCAGGGCTAATGGTTTGGAAATTACTCCAGAACAGTGGACAGTTCTTATATTCTTATGGAACAAAGATGGTGTTACTCAACAGGAGTTATGTAACGCTACGTTTAAGGACAAACCAAGTATGACAAGACTGCTAAACAATATGGAAAAACAACATCTTGTTGTAAGAATACACAACGGAAATGATAGAAGGTCTAACTTGATACACCTCACAAAAGAAGGCAGGGGTATTGAAAAAAAAGCGGAGGCTATAACAACCATGACGTTAAAGCAAGCTTTGAAGGACGTTACTCTTGAGGAAATTCAAGTAGGACAAGACTTACTTAGAAAGATTTTTGGCAACATAAAAGACTAAAAGAATAACGAGAAATATCGTATTCAGAGGGGTGGTGTAATATGTGATAACATAAACCTGTAGCAAAGCTTAACTGCCTGCAAAGGCAGAGAGAACATAATTTATATTGCAACTGAGAACACATTTTACACAAATATATTTTTCTGATATTATATTTATTATTTTCTTTGCCAGAGATACAGAAAACACACAAAAGAAATAATAACAAAATAAACACATATAGATATGAAGAAACTTTTGAAAAACTTAGGTCTATTACTTATACTTATAGGCGTGGCAATGTTAGTAGTGTTAGCATTCACAGGAAACGTAAACAACAACACCTTGCTTGTAACTCCTGTTGCAATAATGGTAATAGGTATCATTGCACACATTCTATTAAACAAGAATATCAAAGAGTAATAATAGAACTTGAAAGATTTAATCCCTTGATTGCAGACAGCATTCAAGGGATTTTTTATTTTAAGACAACCCAAATATAAAGAAAACATTCACATCACTTTTGCAGTAGAAGAAGTCAATCAAAAATCAACTCATCTCAAAAAACAAGTCTTTTAACACAGCAGGCAGACATATAAATATTAGAACTAAGGGCTTCATGAAAGAAAAAGCAGACTGCCAGTAGCCACCAATTAGAGCAAGCAAAACGCTACCACAATATGACCCATCTTTTCGAATAAGCTCAACTCACCCCATCTATAAACTATATACGCTTCACATCTCAACTAAATATAGTCAAGACGCAAAGCGTATACAGTCAATTCTCCACTTAAATACAGTTTGCAAATTGCCTAAGCAGAGTTTATTTCTTTTCGCCAATCGCCTTAGAAAATCACTCTAAAGCAGACTTGCGGAAACATTAAGCATCTCCTTCTGGAGTTATCAACTTATAACCCTTACCGTGAATATTGATAATCTCGATAGAATCGTCTGCCTTCAAGTGCTTACGTAATTTAGTGATATAAACGTCCATACTACGAGCATTGAAGTAGTTATCATCTATCCAAATAGTCTTAAGCGCAAAATCTCTTTGAAGGATATCGTTTGCGTGAGCGCAAAGCAACGACAACAATTCAGACTCTTTTGTAGTAAGTTTTGTTTGATTACCACCGATAGTAAGAAGTTGTTTTTGAGTGTCGAAAGTAAATTGTCCCAACTTGTATGTAGTACATTCTTTACCTTTCTTACCTTTTACTCTTCTTAGTATAGCCTCAATTCTGAAAGTCAATTCTTCCATACTGAAAGGCTTAGTTATATAGTCGTCAGCTCCAATCTTAAATCCTTCTAATATATCTTCTTTAAGCGTTTTAGCTGTAAGGAAGATAATAGGCACCTCAGAGTTTATTGCTCTAATTTCCTTAGCCAAAGAAAATCCGTCTTTTCTAGGCATCATTACGTCAAAAATACAAAGGTCATACTTAGTACGTAAGAAAGCTTTATAACCAGCTTCTCCATCTGGACAAAGATCCGCAGCATACCCTTTTGCTTGTAAATACTCTCTTAGGAGCATTCCTAAGTTTTCATCATCTTCACAAAGTAAGATATTCAATTTTCCTTCCATAATCTTTTATTTTTAGTTTTAGTTGTTTTTTAATAAAGGTAATGATATTATGAATCTTGTACCCACATTTAGTTCGCTTTCAGCCTTTATAGAGCCTTTGTGGTCTGTTATTATCTTCTTCACATAAGCAAGCCCAAGTCCAAATCCTTTCACGTCATGTCTGTTGCCAGTATGCACTCTATAAAACTTGTCAAATATTTTCTTCAAATCTTCTTTCTTAACACCTATACCATTATCTTGTATAATAATTATGAGCTTATCATTCTCAACTTTCGTGATAACCTTCAACAGCAGGTTCTCATCTTCTTTTTTATACTTAACAGCGTTGTCCATTAAATTGAACACAACGTTTGTTATATGCATCTCGTCAGCCCATATCCAGCA
>JAUMWZ010000007.1:4021-7374 GCA_030529405.1 Bacteroides sp.
TTCATCTCCGACAACTTCTTTTGTCTGAATATTATATATATGGTGAAGATAAAGGTAAGCAACAACACCATAGTAAATATCAGCGACGGTATCATAAAGTCTATAGAGCTAAAGATGTAGTTCTTCTTGTCTGGGAAATGTATTTTCAACAGAATTTTTCTGTGTGATTGTCCTTCTCTAAACAATTCTTGTGTATATGCGTCCTCATTTCCTCTGAAATCAAACTCATTACAACTATACACTTCTTTACCATTTCTATTGACAACAACAAAATAGTAAGGAAGAGTTATCCCGTTTCTATATAGGTTATATCTTATAGAGCTATTTAACTGGTCGTATTCTACTCTATCTTCAACACTCTTGTTCCTTACCCTATATATTATTTTCCAAACAACTTCCTCAAGTATTGTTCTTTGATAAAGATATACCTGCCTCATTTCTTTTCGTATCTCTTCATTGGTTTTAGGAATAATTCCTCCACCTGCATACGGAGCTACTAAAGCTTTAGGCAAATCCTTAGGATCTACTTTGCTTCTCTTTACTTCAAACTCGGTCTTATCAAGTTTCTTTTGTGGCTCTAAAGCATTGTTCTCGCCAGACAGAATGCTTTGCTTCAAAGGAGTGTCGTTATCAACCAACACCCTACGTTCCATATCATTAAACTCTTCTTGTAGCCATTTCAAAGTTTCATTATACTCCACATCTTTGGCAACCATCTCAAGACTACTTCTAACTGCAGCATCAAATTGCTCACGACGAGTCTTTATCATTTCTTCAACATATACCACCTGAAGGTATAACAAAGACATAAATGACAAAGCCATAATTAAACCTAATACCCAAATAGCCGATTTTCTCATTGCGCAAAAATAATCACTTAAATTTAACAAACAAATAAAAAGAGAGAAAATTAACTACAAAGAGAAAAACATTTAACATACAGAAAAGTAAAAACGCTATACAGAAGAAATGAGAGAGGTTAGAAAGTTTTATTAACCTAAGAAAAACAAATAGCAGGAGTGTTATCCTAAAAAAACAAAGATTTTAAGCCTCAAAACACAACGACACTAGTAGATAAAAGTAAAACTAAAAGACCTATCAGAAACGTAAAAAAGCAATAAGTATTCTGTTATACAACAGATTTTTCTATTTACTAACAAGATTGCATAGGCAATATAAAGAAACAAAATAAAGAGATATATTGCATATATAATAAACAAAGGTCATCAAAACAAACTGATAAACAGAGATAAACAAAACAGAACAAACTATTCAAACAAAAACGCTCCATAAACTAACATTACTCAAACAACCATAAGGGCAAAACACATGCAATCTAAAAATTAACAATGATAAAACAGAGAAGTTTAACCTTATAATTACATAAACTTAAACAACAACACAATCAAAGAGCAAGACACAGAAATAAATATCTTACAGTAAACAAACATTCAGAAAGAAGATAATAAAACACTCATCATGCATAAATGCAAGACAGAGAAGTCAAACACAAACGACACAGAAACCATATATAGTCAAGAAACAAACCATATACAAATTGCGAAACAAGTATATATAGCCAATAAGCAAACCATACATATTTTACAAAAACAGCCTCTACAACAAGAATCAAGAGGCATTAACCACAGCTAAAGAGAGAAAATAAAGCAAAAACTAAGAAAAAAGAGAAATCTGCAAGACTTTTCTTACGGCATATCCACTTAAACGAACGTAAACAAAAAAAGCCTTGACAGCCAAAGGCTGCAAGGCTTAATAATATATCGAAACCAATCAGACTATTTCTGTGATTCTATGCTATCTATCAACTGCAACAACTTGTCTACCGCTTGCTCTTCAGGAATATTCTTTTCTATACACTCCTTACCTTTATACAAGCTTATCTTTCCACGCCCCGCACCTACATATCCATAGTCTGCATCAGCCATCTCGCCTGGGCCATTAACTATACAACCCATAACGGCAATCTTTATTCCCGTAAGATGCGAAGTGGCTTTTTTGACCTTAGCAACAGTAGTTTCCAAATCGAACAATGTACGTCCACAACCAGGACAAGAGATGTACTCCGTCTTAGAAGTCCTTATACGTCCTGCTTGCAATATAGAAAAGGCTGTCGAATCAACAATGCTGTGATTTATTCCATCTTGATTAAGAAGGAAAATTCCATCACATAGACCATCGAAGATAAGTGCTCCCATATCTGCCGCCGACTTTATTTGAAGATTTTCCACATCGTCCTCTGCATAGTGTTGAAATATTACCACAGGATTTTTCAATCCTTCATTCATCATCTGATGAATAAGCGCACGATGCTCGCCAAGTCTATTGACATGGTTGCTCTGAGAGATAACAACCACATCTTTATTCAACTTTAAGAAAGCCGAAACCTCTTCTGTGTATGCCATATAAGTAAGGAAGAAGAACTTCAAATCCGACTTACATGAGGCAACCAACGGTAGCTGACTGTAATTGAAAGCAGGGTAAGTGTTCGCCTCGCCTGTCCATACATCAGCATCTAATATATAACCAACACCGTCTATTCTATTATCAGGCATCTTCTGACCTACATATACATAATCTGGCAAGAATTGTTTATTGACCTCACAACTGCCATCTAATCTTTCAGAAATCACTATTGGCAGATTATCCCCTCCTATATTTCTTACCGCATCAGTCTTTCTCTTTGCAGGAGCAAGATAGTTAAAATCGCTATTAGCAGTAGCTGGAATATACATTGAACTTTCTCTACCTCCAACCACATAGTCTACAAGTTTGCGGGCAACGGGTATTTCTGCCTCTGGTTTTTCACTTAGAGAAACACGTATAGTATCGCCAAACCCGTCAGAGAGTAAAGCCCCTATTCCTAAAGCCGATTTAATTCTTCCGTCTTCTCCCTCTCCTGCTTCGGTCACACCTAAGTGGAGTGGGAACTTCATTCCTTCTTTCTCCATCACATCGGCAAGCAGTCTTACCGTTCTGACCATAACTACCGTGTTTGATGCCTTTATAGAGATTACAACATTATGGAAGTTTTCTTCCACACAGATGCGAAGAAACTCCATGCAAGATGCTACCATTCCTTCTGGTGTATCTCCATATCTTGACATTATTCTGTCTGACAGTGAGCCGTGATTGACACCTATTCTTATGGCAGTATTATTTTCTTTGCAGATATTTAGAAAAGGGACAAGGCGGTCTTTAATCTTTGCCAACTCAACAGCATACTCTTCATCAGTATAATTTAATTGTTCAAACTTCTTGGCAGCATCAACATAGTTGCCAGGATTGATTCTTACCTTCTCTGCATATAGTGCTGCTACGTCTGCCACTTTAGC
>JAUMWZ010000007.1:7474-12811 GCA_030529405.1 Bacteroides sp.
GAATGCCTCCAACATATACCTCGTTTGTTTCTCTTCTAAAGTAGTTAAATAAATCCACCTTTTATTCTTTCTTTTTTATTATTAGTCATATCATCAGAGATTTAAGCAAAACAGGAAATCACTTCATAACAAGCAATTTACAAACTATATATACTTAATCTCCGAATTGTATATAGTTTAGTTCTAAACTGTATATAGCCTACAAACAAAGTGTTATCACTTTAGTTTAGAACTAAAACTCATTAGTTTGTCTTGTATTCAAACTTTATTTCTTTTAGTTCTTCGTTTGCCTTTACAATCTTAGTTTTCAAACTTTCTTTGTAAGCAAGCATAGTTTTTGCTACTTCTTCATCTGCCAAGGCAATAATCTGAACTGCCAAGATAGCCGCATTCATTGCTCCGTTAATTGCTACTGTTGCAACAGGTATTCCCGGAGGCATTTGCGCAATAGAATATAAAGCATCTACTCCGTCAAGAACACTACCTTTTATTGGAACACCTATAACTGGTAGCGTGGTGCTTGCTGCAATAACTCCTGGCAGAGCTGCAGCCATTCCCGCAGCAGCAATAATCACTTTAATACCTCTACCCTTTGCATTTCTAGCAAATTCTTCAACAGCCTCAGGAGTTCTATGAGCTGAAAGCGCATTTATCTCGAAAGGGATTTTCAAATCATTTAGAAGGGTTGCCGCTTTCTCCATTACTGGCATATCAGACGTGCTACCCATTATAATACTTACTATTGGCTTCATAATTTTCTGGTTTATAAAATTTAGCCCCGTTCTTCGATTTCTCTGAGAGCAGGGCTAACTGTTTTGTTGTTATCTTATAAGTTTATCACTTTCTTATATTCTTCTGCGCTAAGCAAACCGTCTACATCAGCGATATTAGCAGGCTTCACTTTTACCAACCAACCTTTACCGTATGGATCTTTGTTTACTAACTCTGGATTGTCTTCTAAAGCAGTGTTTACTTCTAAAACCTCTGCAGCTATTGGCAAGAACAAGTCTGAAACAGTTTTTACTACTTCTATTGTTCCGAACACTTCTCCTTCATCTAGGTTTTCACCCTCAGTTGGTATGTCTACAAACACTATATCTCCTAACTGTTCTTGTGCATAATCTGTGATACCAACGTATGCTACATCTCCTTCAATGCGAATCCATTCGTGTTCGCTAGTGTACTTCAATTCTTGTGGAAAGTTCATAATATTAAATCTGTTTGTTGAATATTGTTTATAAAATGTTTTTTACAATCAAAGCATAAGGCACCACACTAAGCACGCCAACTATAGAGCCCAGAAGAAGAGAATATACATTGTCTTTCTTCAGTTCTAACCTCACTGTATATACCAACGCTATTAAAATGAGATACACAGCAAGCATAGCCAACATATTGCCTAACTTCATCGAGTTGGTAAACACTGCAATACCAGCAAGAGTGGTAACCACTGTTGAGTGAACAGAAACTACAATCTCCGTCCTAAGTATCTTCATACTGAGGTTTACGGCAAAATAAATTAGGTAAGCACCAATCAGAGTTATGACCGAGTCTAACAATATGAAAACTACTATTCCTTCACTCTTGAATGAATATAAAAGAATGATGTAAGAGACGAATGTTACTATAGTTGGGAAAAACCAAGCATTGTCATCGAATGTTATAACCTCATGTAGCTTGCGTTTTGCCTTATACGAGTAGACAATCATAGCCAAAAAGGGAACAACAAAACCAAAGGCAACAATCTTAGTAAGAAATTCCACGAAAAACTTCATATAGAATTCCTTCGTCAGCCCTCTAAAACCCACCGCCACATCAACATACTTTATGAAGATAATAAAGAATGCTATTATCAGCGGAGATAGTAACACGTTTATTGAATATTCTACTTTAGATATCCAACTGGTTAATTCTTTGTCTTTATCCTCTATACACATATTATAGATTCCATATAGTGTTTCAACATCAGTTGCACACACTCCAAAACTGCGGTAAAGTTATCAATTATTACAACATAAGCTATAAAAAACACACTATATTATTACAGCTTTTCAACCTTCCACTCATTGATAAAAACAACGCATCTGTCTTTTTGTTCGTTTATGTTTTTATTATTCTCAAAATAGTTACTCTAAAGCCGTTTAAGGTGTACTCTTTCACTCACATATGTACATATTTATTTTCGTCGCAATCTAGCAACGGGAATGTTCATCTGCTCTCTGTATTTGGCAACTGTTCTTCGTGCTATCGGATAACCTTTAGATTGTAACACTTCTTTAAGTTCTTCGTCAGTAAGTGGCTTATTTTTGTCTTCTTTCTCTATGCTTTCTTCAATTATACTCCTTATTTCTCTGACAGATTTTTCTTCTCCACTGTCGGTGACAAATGAGTCGTTAAAGAACGATTTCAGTGAATATATTCCGTAGTTTGTCTGCACATATTTGCTGTTGCTAACCCTTGATATGGTAGAAATATCTAGTCCTGTTTTCTCTGCCACATCTTTAAGTATCATCGGCTTAATAGATAGTTCATCGCCATCTATAAAGAAGTCTTTTTGCAGTTCTATTATAGCCTGCATTGTTTTCATCAGGGTTGTTTGTCGTTGCTTTATTGCATCAATAAACCACTGTGCAGACTCTACCTTTTGTTTTATGAACGACACAGCTTCTTTTGCTTCTTTGGTTTGATTCTGTTTGTTGTTTGCATGCTCCTCAAGCAGTGTCTTAAACTCTCTGTTCATTCTTATCTCTGGCACATTCCTATTATTGAGGCTGAGCAAAACATCTCCGTCGTCGGTTGTTTCTACAATAAAATCGGGAACAATCTGCTGAAAATTCTTTCCAATGCTTTCTCCAAGCGATGCTCCAGGCTTAGGATTTAGCTTCACAATCTCGCTCACTGCATCGTCAAGCTCTTCTTTTTCAATGTCTAGTTTACGCATAATCTTCTCCCAATGCTTCTTTGTAAACTCGTCATAACACAGATTTACAATCCTCAAGGCTACATCAAGAGAATCGGAAGTATGCACATTATCTTTTATTTTTCTTTCAATCTGTAGCCTAAGACACTCTTGCAAACTTCTTGCACCTATACCGGCAGGGTCAAAATCTTGCAACACTAGCAAGGCGTTTTCAACATCTTGCTCCGAACAATCAATGCCTGCATATATATTCAATTCATCAACTATTGCCGAAATGCTTTTGCGCAACAGTCCGTCATTATCAAGCGACCCGATAAGATACTCCACAATGTCGCTAGTTTCTTCACTTATGTTGCGTTCAGAGAGTTGTTCTTTCAGCGTGTCATAGAACGATTTTGTTTCAGAGAAAGGTATGCCACTCACTGTTTCTTCTTTGCTGATGTTTCGTTCCTGTAGCTTATAGTCTGGAATATCATCATCGTTAAGATAGTCTTTCATAACATCATAGTCCACTCCACTATCTTCTCCACCCTCAAAATCGTTTAGTTCCACGTCTGCATCGCCGTTGGCAGACTTTTCAGCCCCCTCTTCTAAAGCTGGATTTTCAAGCACTTCATACCTCACCCTATCTTCAAGTTCCACGGTAGGCAACTCTAACAACTTCACAAACAACACTTGTTGTGGCGAAAGAGTCTGAAGCATCTGTTGGCTTTGTGTTTGTTCTTGGCGGTTTATTTGCGACATTACAGTTTGAAACTTTACGTTATATCTGCAAATATACATATCAAAACATAAGTAAACGAATATTACCCCGCCGATGATATTATTTTTTGTGCAGAAAGCCAATAATTCGCCCGTTTGCAAACAATACACAGTTGATTTGCAAACCGTATACAGCTGACTTTTAGACCATATACAGTTTAGGTATAAACCATATATGGTTTGCAAACAGACCAAAACCGTATGGGCGAAAGAGTAAATTCATATCCACATACAATATTATATGCCACAAACTATTATGTATTTTTCTCGGTTTTCTCATCATAAAAAAATAACTTTGCGATATTGAAACTTAAAAAATAATGCCCTATGTTTTCTAAAGAAACTTATGTACAGCGCAGAGCCGTGCTGAAAAAGAAATTAGGCTCGGGAGTATTACTATTCTTAGGCAACGATGAAGCAGGCTTGAACTATGCCGACAACACTTTCAGGTACAGACAAGACTCTACATTCTTATACTATTTTGGACTTTCTGCCGCAGGATTATCTGCTATCATAGATATAGACAATGACAGAGAAATAATTTTTGGAGATGAACTGACAATAGACTCAATCGTGTGGATGGGTTCGCAACCCACTTTGATGGAAAAATGTAGCACAGTGGGAGTGAGAGAGCTTTTACCTTCTGACGACTTGATGAAATATCTTGACACATGCGCCAAACAAAACAGAAAAGTACACTATCTGCCTCCATACCGTGCTGAGCATAAAATAAAGTTGCTTGAATGGCTAAACATTCCTTTCTTGAAGCAAGAAGGCTCGCTAGACTTTATGAAAGCAATCATATCGCAAAGAAACTATAAGTCGGAAGAAGAAATAGTTGAGATTGAAAAAGCTTGTAATGTAACGGCAGATATGCACATTGCAGCCATAAAGATGATACGCCCTGACATCTATGAATACGAAGTTGCGGCGGAAATAAATCGTGTGGCACAGGCAAACAACTGTGAACTGTCGTTTGCAACAATAGCAACCGTGAACGGACAGACACTTCACAACCACTACCACGGTAATAAGGTTAAGTCTGGCGACTTATTCCTTATCGACGCAGGGGCAGAGGTTGAATCTGGATATGCAGGAGATATGTCTTCGACAGTACCTGCAGACAAGACCTACACAACACGCCAACGAGAAGTGTACGAAATACAAAATCGTATGCACTTGGCATCTGTTGAAGCACTAAGACCAGGCATTTCGTTCATGGAAGTATATGACATCTCGGCAAAAATAATGGTTGAGGGAATGAAAGAACTTGGACTTATGAAGGGCGATGCTGCTGAGGCTGTGAAAGAAGGAGCACACGCTTTGTTCTATCCTCACGGACTTGGACACATGATGGGACTTGATGTTCACGACATGGAAAACTTTGGCGAGAAATGGGTAGGATATAATGGTCAAGAAAAGAGTACTCAGTTCGGACGTCGCTCGTTAAGACTTGCCGCACCACTTGAACCAGGTTTTGTGCATACCATAGAGCCGGGAATTTACTTCATTCCAGAATTGATAGACAAATGGAGAGCAGAGAAGAAATTCTTTGACTTTGTAAACTACGACAAGGTGGAACAATATAAAGACTTCGGAGGTATAAGAAACGAAGAAGACTACTTGATTACACCAAACGGTTCAAGAAGATTGGG
>JAUMWZ010000007.1:12911-21661 GCA_030529405.1 Bacteroides sp.
GGAATATCTCTATCTTGCAGCGGAGTGAAGTATGACAAGAATCTCAACAACCTGCTTGCCTCGCTATATTCAGGACAGTTTTTTGGAACACTCCTAAGTATTGGCTCGGCGTGTTGCTTTATAACAGACAGCTCGAATATAAGAGCTGAGTTGAACATCACATCAGCATACTCTTGATAAGGGAATATCCACTTGTCTTCTCCTGCACGAACACTTTGCCAACGCCCAATAGTGTCTTTGGCAGAATAGTTTCTGTATTTATAATCTCTTGTTATTCTGCGCAACAAACGATTATCGGTTGTAGGTATCCAGTTATGGTCGTCAAGAGAGACAGTAGTCAGTGCAGACACATATACCTTAAACTTATTCTGTGCAGGAATATGCTCCGTAAGCAAAGGGTTTAATGCGTGAATACCCTCAAGTATAAGAATTGTGTTCTCTTCTAGCTTTATCTTCTCTCCAGTATATTCTTTCTTTCCAGTTGTGAAGTTAAAGCGTGGCACATCAACCTCCTCGCCTCGCAACATAGCTTGTAGTTGATTGTTGAACAACTCCAAGTCTAGTGCATACAAAGACTCGTAGTCATAGTTTCCATTTTCATCTAAAGGTGTGTCTTCTCTGCTAACAAAATAGTCGTCAAGAGATATAGGCTGTGGCTTCAAACCATTAGTGAGCAGTTGAACAGAAAGGCGTTTGCTGAAGGTAGTCTTTCCCGATGAAGAAGGGCCCGCTATAAGAACAAGTTTTATTCTGTCGCCATTTTTTCCTCTATGAAATATCTCGTCAGCAATCTGAGCTATTTTCTTTTCTTGCAAAGCCTCCGCTACATTTATCAAAGTTGTGGCATATCCGGCTTCAATGGCTTTATTAACATCGCCCACATTGCTTAGCCCCATAATGGCACACCACGACAAATGTTCGCCAAAAACTTCTAACATCTTTTCTTGCTTAACCACTTCTTCAAGCTCCATAGGGTTATACCTGTTTGGAACACGTATAAGCAACCCATCGTAATACTTAACCAAATCGAAGGTTTTCAAATAAGATGTGTTCGGAACAAGACTACTGTAATAATAGTCAATAGTATCGCCCAAGGTGTAATAATAAGCATGTATGTCGCCATTTGTTTCTAGTAGCTTCACCTTGTCTTCCATACCTTCCCTCTTAAACACCTCTATCGCCTCGCCTATCAAGCAAGTGTGCTTTTTGAAATCCAACTTCATGTTGATAATCTCCTGCATTCGTTGCTTCAAAAGAGTAACATCAGATAGCTCCAAACTGCGACCAATGTCGAGCTTACAGAAATATCCCTTAGACACTGTATGCTCTATATAAAGTTTGCTTTGAGGATATACGTCGCGAGTAGCCTTATATAACACAAAGCAAAGTGAACGCACATAAGTACGCATTCCAGAAGGGTCTGTTATGTCAAGAAACTCAATTTGCTTGTCTTTGTATACTCTATAATTCAGACTTTCAGCTACATTATTGACCTTAGCACTTACAGCATTGAGCGAATCTGTTAAACCCAAAGAAGTATAAATTTCTAAAAGGGAAGTTCCAACTGCAAAATCTTTCGTTATATCATTATTTTTACAGTATATTTGCACTGTTTGTTTCATATTAGTAATAAGTTTGTTTTTACAGGCTCTAATATAATGAACTACAGACAGACAACAAGGAAATATCAATATTATTATAATGGATTATTCTTTTTTTGATTTCTTAAAGCTCATAGGTTCATTAGGCATTTTCCTTTATGGAATGAAGATTATGAGCGAAGGCTTACAGAAGGTAGCGGGCGACAGACTAAGGAGCATCTTAACAGCAATGACTACCAATAGGGTAACAGGGGTTCTTACAGGAGTTCTCATTACAGCACTCATTCAGTCATCATCTGCAACAACCGTCATGGTTGTTAGCTTTGTAAACGCAGGGCTACTAACATTGGCTGAATCCATAAGCGTCATTATGGGTGCAAACATTGGTACAACAGTAACTGCATGGGTAATATCCGTCTTCGGCTTTAAGGTCAATATGGGAGAGTTTGCACTACCACTACTAGTCGTAGCATTACCTCTTATCTTCTCATCTAAAAGCAACAGAAAGTCAATTGGAGAATTCATTTTCGGATTTTCATTCTTATTTATGGGGCTATCTCTTCTGAAAGAGAACGCACCAGACTTGAAAGCAAACCCAGAAATGCTTGCTTTTGTGCAACAGTATACAGACATGGGATTCATGTCGATAATACTTTTCTTGTTTATAGGTACTATCCTTACAATGATTGTACAAGCATCTGCAGCAACAATGGCAATAACTTTGATTATGTGTGCTAACGGTTGGATTAGTCTTGAGCTTGGTGCTGCTCTTGTTCTTGGAGAAAACATAGGAACAACGATAACAGCCAACCTCGCAGCAATAACAGCCAACTCTCAAGCTAAGCGTGCTGCACTTGCCCACCTTGTATTCAACATCTTTGGAGTGATATGGGTGTTACTCATATTCTATCCTTTCATGGAGCTTGTGAACTGGATTGTAGACACATTCTTTGCACAATCGGCAAAAGATGTATCTATATCTTACAAGCTATCTGCTTTCCATTCTCTGTTCAATATCTTCAACGTACTTATAATGATATGGGGTGTTAAATTCATAGAAAAGACTGTTTGCGCAGTAATTCGCCCTAAAGAAGAAGATGAAGAAGTACGTTTGAAGTTCATAACAGGCGGTATGCTCTCGACAGCTGAGCTTTCTATAATACAAGCAAGAAAAGAGATTAGTCTTTTTGCTAAGAGAACTCAAAAGATGTTTGGCATGGTTCAAGACTTATTACATACAGAAAAAGGGAGCGACTATAATAAACTTATCAGCCGAATTGAGAAGTATGAAAACATAAGCGATAATATGGAGATTGAGATAGCCAACTACATCAACCAGGTATCTGAAGGACGCTTGAGTTCTGAAACAAAGGTGCAAGCAAGAGCTATGTTAAGAGAAATTACGGAGCTTGAAAGTATTGGCGACAGCTGTTGGAACTTAGCTCGCACCATAGATAGAAAGCGACAAACCAATCAAGACTTCACAGAAAAGCAATATGAGCACATACATTTCATGATGGACTTAACAAGCCAAGCAATAGCACAAATGGTTACTCTGATAGAAAAGCCAGAGCATTTGCCAGCAGATATAAACAAGGCGTTCAATATTGAAAGTGAAATAAACAATTACAGGAACCAACTTAAGAGCAAAAACATAATAGACGTGACCAACAAAGAGTATGATTACCAAGTTGGAGTTTACTATATGGACTTAATCTCAGAATGTGAAAAACTTGGAGACTACGTTATCAACGTGGTAGAAGCAAGTGCAGACGTGAGAGAAAAGAAGGTCACTTCGCTTTAGTATCATAACATACGAAATAAAGGGTAAAGGGGTTGTCGGCTATTTATGCTGACAACCCCTTTTATTTTATATAGACTAAAAGCAGTAATATTCACAACTTTAAGCCAACAACAACTATGTTTTATTGACAATAATTATTTACTTTGCAACAAGTAACATAAAAAACACACTAATATGGAAGATAACAGATTTGAGCAGATAGAAGAAGTTAAGGCTGATTGTTGTTCACAACAAGGTTGTCAAGCAGAACATGGCTACGCACAGAAAGAGAGCAAAGTAAAAGACAGCAGATATTATGAAGCCTATTATCAATCAATGAAGAAGAACCAAGTTAATGGTTTGGGCATAGCAGGCTTTGTGTTGTCGATAGTTGGTTTGTTATTCTTAGTTCTTCCACCTATTGGTTTCTTCATGCTTATAGTGGCTTTAGGGCTGTCAATAGCAGGACTAACAAAGCCAAACAAAGGGTTTGCAATAGCAGGGTTAATAATCTCAGTGGCAGCAATAATTATAGCCATATTGATACTATTTCTTTTTGTAAGCGCATATGAAGAGATGAGGTTAAATGGAGGAAGTATCTTCGACTACATGCTTGATTTCATTGCTTAGAGTGGACTATTATTAGAGAAACAACACAAAGAAAATATCTAATAAAAGAACTATTAAAATCCTCTTAACTAAGACGAAAAGAGTCTTTAGTTGAGAGGATTTTTCTTTTATACAGTGTTGAATACTAAACAAATGAAACAACAAACAGGTTCCTGCAAACACTACCTTACTCCACAACAAACAAGGCATACGAAGTAATCACTACTCATATCACACTATATCGAAAGCCACTCTTGCGTATGGTAAAGCTGTGAACAGAAAAACACTTCATACAGCTTACAGAAAGGGCATACATAGCGTATTAGCAAACCATATACAGTTGATAAATAAATTATATATCGTTTGCAGACAAACTATATATAGTCAAGAAACAGATTATATACAGTTTGCAAAACAAATAAAAGCAGGTAGCTAAGTGATTATAACATCTGCCTGAAAAGCAATATATGTAAGCTCTTTCAGAAACATATCACCGTCTTCCGGATAAAGGCTCACACGACAGTCGTCATAAAACACAGTAACCTTATCATAAAACCTGCCACGCCTCAAAACTATCTTATTTATCTTATCAGCTTCAATTGTTTCTGTTGAAAAATTCTTTGACGGATAAAACAAAATCTTATTGTCGTCGGTCAGGACTATCTTCATTTTATTGACCAAGAAGTAATAAACGATAATCGAAAAAATGGTCAAAACAGCACCTAGTGATATAGTGTGAACAGTACTTTTATTAAAAAGCCAATAAAGAACTATACCTACAACAAGTAGAGAAAACAACAAAAAGGCTCCAAACCTTTTATAGCTTGAACTTACTTTAATATCTTTCATAAGCCAATATATTATAGTGTAACAAACAGAAAAATTACAGCGAACTACTTCATTATTATCTGTGCTTGCGGAGCAATAGAATTCATTTTACTCAAAAAGCCATTCAAATCTTCTGGACACAGAGCCACTTTTCGCCCATAATAATGTAGGGTAACAACAGAAGTAAAGAATCTTCTATTTACAACAATCTTATCCACATCGGCAAGTCTTACTACACCCGAAAACAAACTATTAGGTGCGCCATACATAAGAAGCTCATTATCATCGGTGACATAACAGTTCATACTCTCAGAAAGAGTATAACACAGAACAGGAATTGTCAGAGCGATGATTCCACCAATCACTAAAAGAGCATTCATATCATAAGAAAACGCCCCAAAAACAGCAAACCAAAGTGCCAAAGCAATAAAGCATACAGCCAACATAACAGTTAAATGCTTAGGGTCTTTCTTTATATTTCTCATAGCAACGATATTTAATCTATAAATAGTTTATATTGACAAATATATAGAAACAAAAAGAAAACACATCATAAATAAAAGAAAATCAGAAAGTAAACAACATCATCAAAAGGAAAATGTAAGAAATCTTGAAAGCAAAACATAAAAAGGGCAGATAGAAAGACATCACAGCCGACTCATAAAAACACCAAAGCCCGACAGCAAAAAAGCTATCGGGCTTTGGTATATGAATGCTATAATATTCAGCTATAATCTATATTAGGCTGTCTTTTCCTTTTTCTTTCTCAACAAGCTGTAAGCTATCGGAGAAGCCACGAATATAGAAGATAGAGTACCAACAACTACTCCTAATATCATAGCAAACGCAAAACTGCGGATAGAATCACCACCCAAGATGAAGATACAAAGCAACACTATCAACGTACTGAACGATGTATTTATCGTACGTGCCAATGTAGTGTTAAGAGAATCGTTAAACAATTCAGTCTTATCTCTCTTAGGATAAAGAGTAAAGAACTCTCTGATACGGTCAAAGATAACCACCTTGTCGTTGATAGAGTAACCTATTGCAGTAAGTATTGCACCTATAAATGTTTGGTCAATCTCTAATGAGAACGGCACAATTCCCCAAAGCATTGAATACGCACCGATGATTATTATCGTGTCAGCACTAAGCGCAACAATAGAACCGATACTATAAGACACGTTTCTGAAACGTATAAGTATGTAAAGACCTATTGCTATAAGAGCGAAAATCACTGATTTGATAGCCCCATGCTTAATATCATCTGCTATACTTGGACCTACCTTTTGAGAACTTACTATACTACCACCGTCATGATTATCTCTATCAATGAAGGTTTCAAGTGTTATGTTATTAGTCAAAAGTGGTTTAAGAGTTTCATACAAGTATGCCTCAATTTCTGTATCAACGTTAGCACCGTCTTCGTCTATGCGATAGTTAGTGCTTATGCGGACAGTCTTATTGTCAGTTCCAATAGCTATAACACTTACGTTTGCATCTCCAAACTTATCAGACAACAAACTTCTCACATCTTCTGGGATAACAGTTTTCTCAAACTGAACTTTATAGTTTCTACCCCCTGTGAAATCAATGCTTTGGCTCAAACCTCTAATGCTCAAGAACGCAACAGACACTAACAACACAAGTCCAAGAACAACAAATGCCATCTTATTCTTTGACATAAAGTTTATTCTAGGGTTTGTTAGAAGGTTACGAGATACTTTAGACGAGAATGACAAGTTAAGCCATTTGCCCTTGTTCATAAAGTGTTCGTATACCAAACGTGTTACAAACACGGCTGTAAAGAACGATACCAAGATACCGATAATCAATGTTGTGGCGAAACCACGTATAGGACCAGTACCGAAGTTGAACAAGATTATACCTGTTATGATAGATGTCAAGTTCGAGTCAAAGATTGCTGAGAACGCATTTGAATAACCGTCAGCAAGTGCTTGCTTAACAGTTTTGCCAGAGCGCAACTCTTCTTTTGTTCTTTCATATATAAGCACGTTAGCATCAACCGCCATACCTAGCGAAAGAACCATACCCGCTATACCAGACATTGTAAGTGCAGCTTGGAATGAAGAAAGTATTCCTAGTGTGAAGAAGAAGTTCAAAAGAAGGGCACTGTTAGCTACCATTCCCGGGATAAATCCATACATCACACACATATATATCATAAGAAGTACAAGTGCGATGATGAAAGAAACCACACCAGCCTTTATTGATTCTGCTCCAAGAGAAGGTCCTACGATATCTTCTTGTACAATCTTTGCAGGTGCAGGCATCTTACCTGCGTTAAGAACGTTAGCCAAGTCTTTTGTTTGTTCTATAGTGAAGTTACCTGTAATCTCTGAACGTCCGCCTGTAATCTCATTGCTTACTCCCGGAGCTGAGTATACATATCCGTCAAGCACTATTGCGATGTAGCTCTTGATACACTCTCTTGTAAGTTGTGCCCAACGTCTTGCACCGTCAGAGTTCATAGCCATAGTAACACAAGGCTTACCATGTTCGGTGAAAGAGTCTCTTGCATTAGTTATCACATCTCCTTCTATTGGTGCTTTACCATCTCTTTCTGTTGATTTGATAGCATACAATTCGAAGATGTCATTCTTTCCTACATATTCAGATGGAGAAACACCCCAGTGTAGTTTAAGGTCTTTTGGCAACTCACGTGCTATTTCTGGCATTGCAAGATAAGCGTTTATTTGTGCTGTATCTCTATAATGAGCATATCCAACAATAGGACCGTCTGCATATTGTGTTGGGTTTAATAGAGAAAGGAGTGGATAGTTTTTCTTAAACTCCTCCATGTTTGCCTTTTCATACTTCTTATCTTCAGATATAAGGTTAGATATACTGTCAGATGTAGCGACTTCTTGTGTAGCCTCTACTGTATCTTTCACAGCCACTTCGTCTTGTTTAATCTCACGAAGTTTAGCATCTATTGTTTGAAGAATAGGCATTACTTCTCCTGCCTTATATACTTGCCAGAATCCTAAGTTTGCAGAACCTTGCAACAGTTTTCTTACACGTTCAGGTTCTTTTATACCTGGAAGTTCAACCATTATACGTCCCATTTTGTCTTCAAGGCTTTGAATATTTGGTTGAACAACGCCGAATCTGTCGATACGTGTACGAAGAACGTTGTATGAGTTTTCAACAGCTGACTTTGTTTCTTCTCTCAACACTTTTTCTACTTCTTCATCGCTTGTGTCAGGTTTAACTCTATCTTTCAGTTGTTGTGTTGCGAATAGTTCAGCCAATCTTCTTTCCGGAGCGATTGTCTTATACTCTTTCACAAACAGTGTTATAATATCGTCTTGACTGTCATGAGCTTTTTTGGCAGCTTGTTTAAGGGCTGTTTCAAAAGTTTCATCTTGTTTGTTGTCGGCAAGAAGTCTTATAACATCTGGTACTGATACTTCAAGAATCACGTTCATACCACCTTTTAGGTCAAGACCAAGGTTGATTTCCATCTCACGGCATTCTTTTAGCGTCCAATATCCCAACCACACTTTCTCATTTGTCAATGAGTCAAGATATGCTTGTTCTTTTCTAACATCGCCATTTGCATACTCTTTGGCATTATTTTCATAATGACGAGTAACAAATGAAAAAGATAGATAGAACGCACAAACTAATGTTAGTAACACCGCAAAAAACAGTGT
Organism: Bacteroides sp.; assembly: GCA_030529405.1. GTDB lineage: Bacteria > Bacteroidota > Bacteroidia > Bacteroidales > Bacteroidaceae > JAUMWZ01. The sequence continues at coordinate 21,416 of JAUMWZ010000007.1, forward strand.
AAATCCTTTGTTCTGCATTTTACTTTTTAATTTGTTAGATTATTATTTTTATTACTTTCAATTTTAACATCAAAACACATCTACACACAAAATCAGGTAGATATACGAGGGCACAAATATAGTTTTTTTTCAAATGAAAACATAAATAGAAGCCAATTATTTGATGTATAACTTGCTTTTTGGCTGTATAGATTTCTGATTACAACTGTATGTAGTTTACTTTTTGATTGTACACACCCAGTTCTA
>JAUMWZ010000202.1 GCA_030529405.1 Bacteroides sp.
TAGAATATATGAAAGAAAGATTATTAGCGGGTGGTTAATCACAACTTTTTCTCCACTCTATTATAGTACTTACAACAGCTTGTGCAAGTAAATCCTTTGCGCTGAAAGAACGGCATATACCTTTCGTTTACAGCACACTTTGCGGTCTTTTTACCAGCTTCCGCCCCTTTGAGCAACATCAAATCTATCATTTCTTCATATATTCTGTTGCCTCTATATTCTCCAAACACATAGGCACGCTTTATGTGAATGGAATCAGAATACATAACATAGCCACAAAAGCCACATAGTCTACCATAATGAGTGACTAAAAGCCATTCATCAGCATCATCGAAACAAACGGTAACACCTAAAGACTTATTTATTGTTTTATGTCCAAACATCTTGATATAGAAGTTAGGATACTCTCTAATGTCTCTTACAAATAGAAAATCACGGTCTTTAATTTTGGTAGTCATAAGGCATATATTTATTATAAAAAACAATCACTTGCGACCAAAATCGGCTGGTATTTCGCCCCAACGCTTAGTTTCCCACTTCATAATCTTATTGGTATAGGTGTTTTCTTTAAGCCATTTTTCGGCACGAGCAATAAGTTCGAACACCTTGGCTGTATCTTCTTTCGGCTCAAGTTTAGTTTTACACTTCTTCTCTCTAACCCATTTCATAGCATTGACACTATCACTGTAGATAGAAAGATTTAAGCCATTAGCTTTCATATATGCAAGGGCATGAACAATAGCAAGAAACTCTCCGATGTTGTTAGTGCCTTTTATGGGTCCAAACTTAAATAACTCTTGATTTGACGCAACATAAACTCCACGGTATTCCATCTTACCCGGATTGCCACTGCAAGCAGCATCTACGGCAAGGCTGTTAATCTCTATCTCGCCAGCATATTGTGAATAGTCCTTCGGAGAGGCTTTCTGCTCTTTCTCGGCATTGAAGAAAGCATGTGCAGGCATAGAGAAAGCACGTTCAGCCTCTTCTCGTGTACTGAAAGATTTGTATTTAGCCCCCTTGTAGCCCTTAGTTTGAAGAAGGCAGTCTGTCCAAGATTCGTATATACCGGCAGATACTCCTTCCCACACAACATAGTATTTCTTCTTGCCCATTATTGTCTGTTTATATTATAATTGAGAACAAAACTACACATTATATAGTTTAATAGTCTAATTTTGTCTGCATAAATAGAAACTGACATGACACGCATCTTTTTAATAGGGTTTATGGCTTGCGGAAAAACTACTCTTGGAAAAAGCCTTGCTAAGAGTTTAGGGCTTTCGTTTATAGACCTTGATATGTACATCGAAGGTAGATATTATAAATCTGTATCGGATATATTTGCCGAGCAGGGAGAAGATAAGTTCCGAGAGATAGAACGTAAGATTTTGCACGAAGTGAGCGAGTTTGAAGACGTGGTAATATCTACCGGAGGAGGCACACCTTGTTTCTTTGACAACATGGAGTATATGAACACAATGGGAGAAACAATATATCTGAACACAAGCACAGAAAGAATTGCGTCGAGAATAAAGGCTGCGGGAGACAAAAGACCACTCGTGAGGGGCAAAAAAGATGATGAACTGACGAACTACATAGAAGAGATGAAAAACAAGAGAGAGAGTTTTTATAAAAAAGCAAAATATACTTTAGACTCAACTTTTCTTGAAAATTACAGTCAGATAAAGGATACAGTAGGCAAAGCAATAGAAATTTTATCTTTGTAAAAGAACTATTTAGCATTGTTTCACTATACAATGAATATAAATCTATTACTTTTGTTGGCTATTTAATTAACTAAAAACAAATATTTTATTGACAGGAAATGAGAAAGTGGCGTATTGAAGACTCAGAAGAACTATACAACACGAATGGTTGGGGTACTTCTTACTTTGGTATAAACAGTAAAGGACACGTCGTAGTTACTCCTAAAAAAGACGGTGTGTGTGTAGACTTGAAAGAACTAGTAGATGAGTTGCAACTTAGAGATGTTACTACTCCGGTGCTTGTTCGTTTTCCAGACATACTTGACAACCGTATTGAAAAGATGACACACTGCTTCAAACAAGCAGCAGAGGAATATAACTATAAGGCACAAAACTTCATTGTTTACCCGATAAAGGTAAACCAAATGCGCCCCGTTGTAGAAGAAATTATAAGTCACGGAAAGAAGTTTAACCTGGGACTTGAGGCAGGTTCGAAGCCAGAACTTCATGCTGTGATAGCAATAAATACTGACTCTGACTCTTTGATAGTATGCAACGGCTACAAAGATGAGAGCTATATCGAGTTGGCACTACTTGCACAAAAGATGGGCAAACGTATATTTCTTGTTGTAGAGAAGTTAAACGAATTGAAGTTGATAGCTAAAATGGCGAAACAACTTAACGTTAAGCCAAACATCGGTATAAGAAT
>JAUMWZ010000203.1 GCA_030529405.1 Bacteroides sp.
CCATATATAGTTGAGTTGCAGACTATATACAGTTTAGAAACAAAGTAAATACAGTTTTCACTGGCTATAAAGTTTGTCTTTTTCATTGTTTTTTACACTTGCTTTTTTGAACACCATCTCTAAATACTTACTTTTGCTATATAAACAACATTGCAAATGTTTGCGTTTTATACATAGAGAGCATATCTCAAACAGAAAATAATAGAGAATAAAAACGAAATGAAGAAGATTACAATAGCAATAGATGGTTATTCATCGAGCGGTAAAAGCACTATGGCAAAGGTGCTTGCAAAGAAATTGGGATATATTTATGTAGACACAGGTGCAATGTATCGTGCAGTGACTCTGTTTGCAATAGAGAAAGGATTTTTTGTAGGAGAAAACATTGACACAGAAAAACTAAGAGAAGAAATAGACAATATTAAGATAGAATTTCGCACTAATGCAGAAACAGGAAAGGCAGACACATATCTTAACGGCAGAAATGTGGAGAAAGAGATTAGAGGTATGCAAGTATCTGCCAAAGTAAGTCCAATAAGTGCGGTCGATTTTGTGCGTCAGCACCTTGTTTGCCAACAACAAGAGATGGGCAAAAACAAGGGAGTTGTGATGGACGGAAGAGATATAGGAACCACAGTTTTTCCTGATGCAGAGCTGAAAATATTCGTAACCGCATCGCCAGAGATAAGAGCAAAGCGCAGATATGATGAACTGACTGCAAAGGGAGAAAAGGTGGATTACGAAGAAATTCTTAACAACGTAAAACAAAGAGACCATATAGACGAAAACAGAGAAGCAAGTCCGCTAAGAAAAGCTAAAGATGCACTTGTGCTAGACAATAGTAGCATGAGCATTGCAGAACAAGGCACTTGGCTGGAAAATGCATTTGAAAAAGCAATAAACAAACACTAACAACAGAGATGACAAAGGTAGAGATTGATGAAAAGTCAGGTTTCTGCTTCGGTGTGGTCACAGCAATAAAGAAGGCAGAAGAAGAGCTTGACAAAGGAGGAGTACTATATTGCCTTGGCGACATAGTACACAACGGGAGAGAAGTGGAAAGACTTGCCAAAATGGGATTAGTAACAATTACACACGAAGAGTTTAAGAACTTAAAGAACGCAAAGGTGCTTTTAAGAGCACATGGCGAACCACCAGAAACATATAAAATAGCAAAAGAAAACAACATAGAGATTATTGACGCAACATGTCCAGTAGTGTTGCGCCTGCAAAAGAAAATAAAAGACGGATACAACGAAAACAAAAACAGCGACACACAAGTAGTAATATACGGCAAGAAAGGGCATGCTGAGGTGTTAGGGCTAGTTGGTCAGACAGAAGGCAATGCTATAGTTGTAGAAAACATGGACGAGATTGGAAAGGTAGATGTAAACAAAGACATCATTCTGTTTTCTCAAACAACAAAGTCACTGCAAGGTTTTACCGACATGATTAAGCACATTGAGGGAACACGTGGTAGTGAAACAAACTTCAAATATCACGACACTATCTGCCGACAAGTAGCCAACAGAATGCCACAACTAAAAGAGTTTGCCGCAAAACACGACTTAATTTTGTTCGTAAGTGGCAAGAAAAGCTCAAATGGTAAGGTGCTTTTCGGGGTGTGCAGTGAAGTAAACAAAAACTCACTATTCATTGACAGTCCCGACGATATAGACGAAACAGCGGTAAAGAAAGCACAAAGTATAGGTATATGCGGTGCCACTTCAACGCCAAAATGGCTTATGGAAAAGGTTGCTGAAAGAGTAAATGAGATTATAGCAAAGTAGTTATCAGAAACGAATAAACAAACATAAAGACATGGCAAATATTAAATGTATCGGTGTGCTTACTTCGGGAGGGGACGCACCAGGTATGAATGCCGCAATACGTGCAGTTACTCGTAGCGCAATATTCAACGGATTAAGGGTAAAAGGAATATACAGAGGCTACAAAGGTCTTGTCAGTGGAGAGATTAAAGAGTTTAAGACTCAAGATGTAAGTAACATCATACACACGGGAGGTACTATTCTCAAAACGGCAAGATGTCCGGAATTCAAAACGGAGGAAGGAAGAAAGATGGCTTATGAGAATATGAAAAAGGAGGAGATTGATGCGCTTGTGGTTATTGGTGGTGATGGTTCTCTGACTGGTGCAAGAATATTTGCGCAAGAGTTTGATGTTCCTTGCATCGGTTTGCCATGTACTATTGACAACGACCTATATGGCACTGACACCACAATAGGATATGACACTGCGCTAAACACTATACTCGATGCGGTAGATAAGATTAGAGATACCGCAACATCTCACGAACGTTTGTTCTTTGTTGAAGTAATGGGTAGAGATGCAGGCTTCTTGGCTTTGAACGGAGCAATAGCTGCCGGAGCAGAGGCGGCAATAAT
>JAUMWZ010000008.1:0-1321 GCA_030529405.1 Bacteroides sp.
AAATAAATATCAATAAAGAATATGCAATCTGTTGGTTGTATGACAAAAAGATATAACTTTGCTACACACTTAATAACACTTAATCTTTAATACTATGGAAATGGATTGGGCAAATCTGACTTTTGGTTACACTAAGACAGATTACAACGTAAGAATCGTTTTTAGAAACGGAAAATGGGGAGAACTTGAAGTAAGCAGTGAAGAACACCTAAACATACACATGGCGGCAACTTGCTTGCACTACGGACAAGAGGCTTTTGAAGGATTGAAAGCATTCCGTGGAAAAGACGGAAAGGTGAGAGTGTTCCGCCTTGAAGAAAACGCAGCACGTTTGCAAGCTACTTGTAGAGGTATAATGATGGCTGAACTTCCTACAGACCGTTTTGAAGAGGCTGTAATGAAAGTTATCAAGTTGAACGAACGTTTTATTCCTCCTTATGGAACTGGTGCATCGCTATACCTTAGACCTTTGTTGATTGGTACTGGTGCGCAAGTGGGTGTTCGTCCAGCAACAGAATATACATTTGTGGTATTTGTAACTCCTGTGGGTCCTTACTTTAAGGGTGGTTTCTCTAAGACAAGCCCTTATATGATTACTCGCAAATATGACAGAGCAGCACCGCTTGGTACAGGTACTTTCAAAGTAGGGGGTAACTATGCTGCAAGTCTTAGAGCAAGCAAAGAGGCTCACGATGCTGGATACTCAGCAGAGTTCTATCTTGACGCTAAGGAAAAGAAATATATGGACGAATGTGGAGCGGCAAACTTCTTCGGAATAAAAGACAACACATACATCACTCCGTTGTCATCGTCTATATTGCCTTCTATAACAAACAAGAGCCTTATGCAGTTGGCTCAAGACATGGGTATGAAGGTGGAACGCAGACCAATAGCTGAAGACGAATTGCTTACTCTTGAAGAAGCGGGTGCTTGCGGTACTGCTGCCGTGATAAGTCCGATAGAAAGAATTGACGACCCAGAGAGAGGTATATCATACGTTATATCTAAGGACGGCAAACCGGGACCAATATCGACTAAGTTGTATAACAAACTTACGGGAATACAGTTGGGTGAAGAGCCAGACGTACACGGTTGGACAAAGATTGTAGAATTATAATAAAAAAGGCGACATATTGACGCCTGCAAAGATAATAAAAGACAAAACGAAAAGCCCGTGTAAACAATATACGGGCTTTTCTTGTTAGAAAAAAGATACACAAAGAATTATGTCGAAAAACAAATTAGCTAAGTTTGCCGATATGGCAGAATATGAACACGTTTTTGAATATCCTTACTCGGTGGCAGACAACAAAGAGTTTGA
>JAUMWZ010000008.1:1421-16197 GCA_030529405.1 Bacteroides sp.
GAGGTTAGCGAGATTTGGATAACCTTTGCCGACCCACAGATGAAGAAGGCAACAAAGAGATTGACCTCTACATACTTCATCAACAGATACAGAAAATTCTTGCAACAAGAGGGCATAATACATCTGAAAACAGATAGCAACTTCTTGTTTACATACACAAAGTACATGGCAGAAAAGAACGACACGCCAGTGCTTTTCATCACTGAAGATTTATATGGAGAGGGACTTAACGACAAAATCCTTGACATAAAGACATATTATGAACAACAATGGCTTGACCGTGGATTAAAGATTAAGTACATAAAGATGCAACTTCCAAAGAAAGAGGTGTTGGAAGAGCCAGAGATTGAAATAGAGTTAGACTCGTACAGAAGCTACAATAGAAGTAAGCGTAGCGGACTTGAAACAAGCAAATAATAACAACAAGCATACAAATATAATAAGATGACACTATATCCGAAATTGATATTGGAGGCACTGCAAACAGTGCGCTACCCAGCAACGGGCAAGAATTTGGTCGAGGCTGAAATGGTTAATGAAGACATACGTATTGACGGAATGAACGTGAGCTTTACAATCACCTTTGAAAAGCAAACAGACCCGTTCATGAAGTCTGTTGTTAAGGCGGCAGAGCGTGCAATACACACATTCATTTCAAGCGATATAAATGTTGAGATAAAGACAGAGAGCAAGCAAGCTCCAAGACCTGAGGTGGGAAAACTTCTTCCACAGGTGAAGAATGTTATTGCTGTATCGTCAGGTAAAGGTGGGGTAGGGAAGTCTACCGTATCTGCTAACCTCGCGGTGGCTTTGGCTAAGCAAGGATACAAGGTGGGACTTCTTGATGCCGATATATTCGGACCTTCTATGCCTAAGATGTTTAAGATTGAAGATGCAAGACCTTATGCAGAGAACATAGACGGACGAGATATAATAGTTCCTATTGAGCAATACGGAATAAAAATTCTCTCTATGGGATTTTTCGTAGATCCAGAGCAGGCAACACTATGGCGTGGAGCAATGGCAAGCAATGCCATGAAGCAACTTATAGCAGATGCTAAGTGGGGCGAGCTGGACTATTTCGTGCTAGACCTTCCTCCAGGCACAAGCGACATACATCTTACTCTTGTGCAAACATTGGCTGTAACGGGTGTAGTGGTGGTTAGTACACCTCAAGAGGTGGCTTTGGCAGACGCAAGAAAGGGTATCAACATGTTTACTAACGAGAAGATAAACGTTCCTATTCTAGGACTTGTGGAGAATATGTCGTGGTTTACTCCAGAGGAATTGCCAAACAATAAGTACTATATATTCGGCAAAGAGGGTGCTAAGAAACTTGCGGAGAAAATGAATGTTCCGTTGCTCGGACAAATACCTATTGTGCAAAGCATCAGAGAGGGTGGCGACAATGGCGAGCCAGTGGCACTAAACGAAGATAGCATAACAGGACAAGCGTTTGCACAGTTAGCAAGAAACGTTGTTGCAGAGGCAGAGAAAAGAAATGCTAACCAAGCACCAACAAAGATTGTAGAAACAACACACTAAAATCAAATATAATCAGTAGATAAGCTATCATTAGTTTATCATGAGGAGATATATTGCAAGGATATTAGTTATACATAAACAGAAAAGGTAAAAAGAAACGTATTAAAAAAGACTGATAATGAATATAAAAGAGTTTGAGGTAATGGCGCCCGTGGGCTCAAGAGAATCTCTTGCTGCGGCAATACAAGCTGGAGCAGATTCGATATATTTCGGTATAGAAAACCTAAATATGAGAGCTCGTTCGGCAAACACATTCACCATAGAAGACTTGAAGGAAATAGCTCGCACTTGTGACGAACACGGCATGAAGAGCTATCTGACAGTGAACACAATCATCTACGACAACGACCTTACACTTATGCGTAAGATTGTTGATGCTGCTAAAGAAGCAGGCATATCAGCGGTTATTGCTGCCGATGTTGCCGTTATGAGCTACGCCAGAAGTATAGGTCAAGAGATACATCTATCTACCCAATTAAATATATCTAATGTTGAGGCTCTAAAGTTTTATGCTAACTTTGCAGACGTTGTCGTTTTAGCAAGAGAGCTAAATCTTGACCAAGTGGCAGAGATATATAAATGTATTGAAGAAGAAAATATCTGCGGTCCTAGGGGAGAAAAGATTAGAATAGAGATGTTCTGTCATGGTGCACTTTGTATGGCAGTATCGGGCAAGTGCTACATATCGTTGCATGAGATGAACCACTCTGCTAACCGTGGCTCGTGCATGCAAATGTGCAGACGCGGATACAACGTTAAAGACAAAGACAGTCAGATAGAACTTGACATCGACAATGAATACATCATGTCGCCAAAAGACTTGAAGACAATCCACTTCATCAATAAAATGATGGATTCGGGGGTTAGGGTGTTCAAGATTGAAGGTAGAGCCAGAGGTGCAGAATATGTGCGTACGGTGGTGGAATGCTACAAAGAGGCGATAAAGGCTTACGTTGACGGAACATTTGATGAAGAAAAGATTGCCAAATGGGACGAAAGACTAAAGACTGTATTCAACAGAGGATTCTGGGACGGATATTATCTCGGTCAAAGACTAGGAGAGTGGAGCCACAAATATGGCTCGGAGGCAACGGAGAAGAAGGTATATGTAGGAAAAGGAATAAAGTATTTTTCTAACATAGGTGTAGCCGAATTCCTTGTTGAAGCAGCAGAACTGAATGTTGGCGATAAGCTGTTGATTACAGGACCAACTACGGGAGCAATATTTGCAACGCTTGAAGAGGCAAGAGTTGATTTAGAGCCAGTGGATAAGGTAAAGAAGGGGGAGAGGTTCTCTATGAAGATTGAAAAGATTAGACCAAGCGACAAGCTGTATAAACTCGTATCGACAAACAAATAAGATATAAAGATGGAATACATTTACGAATTAGAACTAAAGGTTAGAGATTATGAGTGCGATTTGCAGGGTATAGTGAACAACGCTAACTACCAACACTATTTGGAGCATGCAAGACATGAGTTTTTGCTTTCAGTGGGGTTGGACTTTGCTAAGTTGCATGAAGAGGGAGTAGATCCAGTAGTGGCACGCATCACTATGGCATTTAAGACTCCTCTTAAAAGTGGTGATGAGTTTGTTTGTAAGCTATATATGAAGAAAGAGGGAATAAAGTATGTTTTCTATCAAGACATATATAGAAAGTCAGACAACAAAGTAGTGGTGAAAGGTGTGGTTGAAACAGTATGTGTTGTCAATGGCAGACTAAACACAAGCGATATGTTCGATAGTGTATTCGAAAAGTATCTGAAATGATTTCACAAGACGAACAGCTACACACAATAGCATTAACTCTTTTGCCGGGAATAGGCAATACAACCGCCAAGCAACTTATTGAGGCTGTCGGCTCGGCAAAAGAAGTTTTTAGCTTGAAGAATGAACTAAAAACTTTCAAGGAAGGGTTTGCTAGCAAGGTAGTTGAAGCGTTTCAAAACACAAAAGAAGCATTTGTCAGGGCTGAAAAGGAGATTGAATTCGTTGAGAAAAACCGTATTCAGTGCCTGACAATTACTGATTCCAATTATCCATACCGACTTTTGGAGTGCGAAGATGCTCCAGCTTTTTTCTTTTTCAAAGGCAATGCCGACCTAAACAATACTCACATTGTCAGCATGGTGGGCACTCGCAAAGCCACAAACTACGGTAAAGACATTTGCAACAATTTTATTTCTGAACTGAAGGAATTATGTCCCGACGTTTTAATTGTTAGTGGGTTAGCTTATGGGATAGATATACATTCTCACAAGGCTGCACTCAGTAACGGGCTAAACACTGTTGCTGTGTTAGCTCACGGATTAGATAGGATATACCCAAGTATGCATAGGAACACCGCCGTTGATATGGTTTCTCACGGTGGACTGATAACTGAGTTTCTGACAGGAACAGAGCCCGAACGATTTAACTTTGTACAAAGGAACAGAATAATAGCAGGAATTGCCGATGCAACAGTGGTTGTAGAGTCGGCAGAAAAAGGAGGCTCACTCATTACAGCAGACTTATCTTTCAGCTACAACAGAGAGTGTTTTGCTTTCCCTGGACGTATTTCAGACCCAAGTTCAAGCGGTTGCAACAAGATAATAAAGCAAAACAAGGCGGGGCTGATAACGTCTGCCAAAGACTTTGTAGAGGCTATGCAATGGAGTAATAGCAACTCTAAAACTCAGAACAAGACCGTTCAAAAGGCTCTATTCATTGATTTGACTAAAGATGAGCAAGAGATAGCAGACGCTATAACAAGAAATGGCGAGATGCAGATAAATGAAATATCCGCAGAGACAAATAAACCAATCTACATAGTCAGCTCATTACTTTTCGAAATGGAGATGAAAGGAGTTGTAAAACCAACTGCTGGTGGTATGTACAGACTTGCATAGCTCAATAAAATCATCTGAATTTTCCCCTAAATATAAATAATAATAGGCAAGTATAAGCTATTTGCCTCAATAAGTGTATGTTTTATCGACATAAAACAAAACTTCCTCACACTTACCACATGTAAGTGTGAGGAAGAAAAGGTTTACTTTTTTGAGAGAGAGTTGTACAACGCATAAAATCACTTTCGGCATTGTACTTGCACACACGGTTTACGGTTTGGAATGAAATTTAATCGTCTTTTGGTGGGGTAGTGTATTTCTCCAACCCCAACTGAGAATTTTCTTTTACGAAATCTACTACTATTATCGCTTTTCGCCTGCTAATATAGTCCTTGTTGTCTCAAAAGTTTTGTACCAGATGCGCATTATTTTGTATCAGATGCGCATTTGCTTTTTTTAACCTCACGGGTTGTTTTTCTTTCTTTCTGCTATGTGTTTGTTTGTTTTTCACTCTTGTTTTGCTGGCTTTTGTTGTTTTGTCTTGTCGTGATGTGTTTTTCTTTTGTTTCTTTTTTATGACTTTCTTCTCTTCTGATAAGATACTTTTCCCTCATAACATAAAAACTCCCTGTTACGGTCGTGTTATACCGTGACAGGGAATAAAAAAGAATTTTTGAGAGAAATAAATCACACTTCCAAGCTCTATTCAGATGTCAGAAGTGTGATGTAGTACATGGTTAGTTTAACTCTTTATATAGTATGTTTTCTACGTGTTTTGTCTTTCGTTTTTTCTGTTGCAAAATTAGGGAGAGGGCTATGAAAACCTTTGTACCAGATGCGCATTCTTTTGTATCAGATGCGCGAAATCTATTTTTTATTCATAGAAAAAAGCTTTCTGGGGTGTTTCTGACCTTGTTTTTGGGCAGAATATTACACTTTTCTTGATTGTATATGTTTTGCATGTAAACCGTATATAGTTTGCTTTCATTTTGTTGTTGTTTATTATCTCGGTGGAATTTATCTTTTTCGGAATGTATGTTATTCTTTTGCGCTATTAGGTCTTTTTTATTGCAAGCATAGTGTTTACCTGCTTCTTCCATAAAGGTGTATGTGCTACATAAATGTGCAGACTTTTGACTCGTGTTTTCATCATATTATTCGCTATTGCAGATACAATTAGGGGCAGACTAATACTAGCCAGCCCCTATTTTGCTATATGCATTTCGCACGGTTATTCTTGTTTGTTTTTAGTGTGCTTCTAGCCAATTTTGTCCCCAGCCAAAGTCTGCTTTTAGCGGAACACTTAGTTTGTATGCATTTTGCATCTCTTCTGTTACTATCTTTTCCACCTTTTCGCGCTCTGTTGTAGGCACACTAAAGTTCAATTCGTCATGCACTTGCAGTATCATCTTAGCTTTTACCCCCTCGTTGATAAACCTTTTTCGAATGTTTATCATAGCTATTTTTATAATATCTGCTGCACTACCTTGTATAGGAGCGTTTATTGCGTTCCTTTCTGCATATCCTCTCACTATTGCATTACGTGAGTTGATGTCTTGCAGATATCTTTTTCTGCCTAAAACAGTTTCTGCATATCCTTTTTCTCTAGCTCTCTCTATGCTTTTGTCCATATACTCTTTTACCTTAGGATAGGTTTCGAAGTATCCGTCTATAAGCTCTTTTGCCTCTTTTCTGTCTACATATAGTTGCTGTGAAAGCCCAAAAACAGACACACCATATATTATCCCGAAATTGGCTGTCTTTGCCTTACGGCGCATATCGCTTGTAACTTCCTTTATATTAACCTTATATATCTTGGCGGCAGTAGCTGTGTGAATGTCGTGACCGCTATTGAAAGCTTCTATCATATTGTTGTCTTGGCTTAGATGAGCCATTATTCTCAACTCAATTTGTGAATAGTCTGCCGATAGGAGTAAGCAGTCTTTGTCGGCAATGAATGCTTTTCTTATCTCTTTGCCATTCTCATTTCGTATAGGAATGTTCTGCAAATTAGGGTTGCTCGAGCTTAGTCTTCCCGTAGAAGTAACTGTTTGGTTGAACGAGGTGTGTATCTTTCCCGTGCGCTTGTTTATCAGTTGAGGCAGGGCATCAATATATGTACTTAGCAGTTTCTTTATACCTCTGTGTTCCAATATACGTTCCACAATAGGGTGTTTATGTCTAAGTGTTTCCAAAACCTCTTCAGACGTAACATATTGTCCAGTCTTTGTTTTCTTAGCTTTATCTACAATCTTGAGTTTGTCAAACAACACTTCGCCCACTTGCTTAGGAGAACTGATATTAAAGTCTTCTCCGGCTAGTTGCTTTATGCTTTGTTCTATATTGATAAGCTCATTACTCAACTGCTTAGAGAATGTTGCTAGCGAATCGGTGTCAATAAGCACTCCGTTTCGTTCCATATCTGCCAACACTCTGACTAAAGGCATCTCCACCTCAGTGAATAGTCTCTCAGCAGAATGTTCTTTAAGTTCTTTCTCTAACACTCTCTTTAGTTTGAGTGTAATGTCTGCATCTTCACAAGCATAGTTATACACATCTTGCGGCGAAAGCTCTTTCATATTCTTTTGTTTCTTACCTTTTGCTCCGATTAGTTCTTCTATACTTATGGTCTTATAGTTTAAGTATATCTCGGCAAGATAATCCATTCCGTGTCTAAGCTCTGGTTGAATTAGGTAGTGAGCAATCATTGTGTCAAACAAATCTCCCTTTACTTCAATTCCATGATTAGCTAAAACTATGAGGTCGTACTTAATGTTTTGTCCCACCTTCAATGACTGTTCGTTTTCAAGTAGTGGTCTTACAATTTCTAACATCTGCTTACCTTCGTCGGTGTTTGGCGATATTGGAATGTAGAATGCTTCATTTTCTTTAGCTGAAAGACTTATTCCCACCAGTTCAGCCTCCATTGCTTCTGTGCTACTTGTTTCTGTGTCTAGCGCAAGAGTTTTCTCACTCATCAATTTTTCTATTATTTCTCTTGCTTTCTCTTTATTATCAATGAGTTGGTAATCCGCATTTAACGTACTTAAACATTGTAGCTGCGTTTTTTCTGTTTCGCCTGCATCTTGGGTCTGATTATTGAAAAATAGAGAGCCTTCTTCAAAAGGAATTTCGTCGTTAAACAACGATTTTTGTTCTGTTTTGTTATTTGTTTTTCCAAACACTCTTTCGGCAAGAGTTTTGAACTCTAGTTCATCAAAAAGTTTTTTGAGTTCGTCTTTGTTTGCTTCTTTTATTTTCAGTTCCTCAATGTTTACTTTCATCGGAACGTCAGTCTTTATTGTTGCTAGGAACTTCGATAGTTTTATGTCTTCAACTCCGCTTTCTATTTTTGTTTTTACTGCTCCTTTTAGTTTATCTGTGTTGTTCATCAGATTTTCTATTGAGCCAAATTCAGCGATAAGTTTCTGTGCTGTCTTTTCTCCTATACCTTTACAGCCGGGAATATTATCTGCAGTGTCGCCCATAAGTCCGAGCATATCTATCACCTGCAAAGTATCTTCTACTCCAAATTTCTCTTTTACCTCTTTCTCTCCCATCACTTCATATCCGCCCGTAAACTTAGGTCGATATATGAAAGTATGTTGTCCCACCAGCTGAGCGTAGTCTTTGTCTGGTGTCATCATATATGTGTTTACATTTTCTTTAGCTGCAATTTTCGCCACAGTGCCTATAACATCGTCAGCCTCATAGCCTTGCACTTCTAGTATAGGTATATTATAAGCCTTTACTATATCCTTAATTATTGGCACAGACATTCTTATATCCTCTGGTGTTTCCTCACGTTGTGCCTTATATTCCTTAAATATTTCGTGTCTAAAAGTATCTCCTTTAGGGTCGAATGCTATTGCTAGGTGCGTTGGTTGCTCTTTCTTTAGCACCTCTTCTATTGCGTTTACAAAGCCCATTATAGCCGATGTGTTCATACCCTTAGAATTTATTCTTGGGTTTTTGATAAGCGCGTAGTACGAGCGATATATCAGTGCATAAGCATCTATAAGGAATAGTTTGTTTTGTTCTTTCATTGTCTGTTGTGTTTTATACTTGTAAAAGTACAAAAAATAAGCAGTTTTGCCGTAATAATCCTTCTTGCTTTTTCGTTTATGTGCTATTGCCTTGTTGCAAACTATATTCATCTTAGAAGTCAGTAATATATTATTTGCGTGTTGGTTATATATAGTTTACAATTAGACTATATACAGTTTGCAACGCCTCTGTTTATATGTTTCTGCCATGTTGTGTTGTTTGGGGCTTGTTTTTGCATTTAACTTTTGAATATCATATTGTTGATATGGTATTATTGTTATTTTTGTAGGAAAAATCATAGGTAATGAGTATAATAGATACTATAAAGGCTCCTATTGATAGGGAGTTTTCACTGTTCAGACAAAGTTTTAACGATGCTTTGACAAGCGATAATCCGTTGCTAGACGAAGTCGTTTCTTACGTAAAGCAACAAACAGGCAAGATGATGCGACCTGTCCTTTCTCTGCTGGTGTCTAAATCGTTTGGCGAGGTAACCAAAGAGGTCATACACTCATCTGTTGCATTAGAGATGTTGCACACAGCTAGCCTTGTTCACGACGATGTGGTGGACGAGAGCGACGAACGACGTGGGCAGAAGTCTGTAAACGCAGCTTTTGGCAATAAAGTGGCTGTTCTTGTGGGCGACTATATGTTTTCTACAAGCGTTCAGCAAGCATCATTGACAGATAATTGCGAGATAATACACGTCATTTCATCGCTTGGCAGAGATTTAGCCGATGGAGAGTTGTTGCAACTGTCTAACGTGATGAACGATGAATTTAGCGAAGATGTATATTTCAACATTATACGTAAGAAAACAGCAGCCTTGTTTGCTGCCTGCACACATACATCTGCAATAGCTTCGGGTGCAAGTGGTTCCGATGTTGAAAGAATGCGACTTTTGGGAGAATATATTGGAATATGTTTCCAAATAAAAGACGATATTTTCGATTATTATGAGAGTCCTAAGGTGGGGAAACCTACTGGCAACGATATGCAAGAGGGCAAACTGACACTGCCTGTTCTGTATCTTCTGAACAATACAACCGACCCTGCTATCAAGGAAATAGGGCTTAAAGTGAAACACAAAAATGCGTCTAAGCAAGAGATTGCTACACTTGTTGAGGCTACCAAAGTGAATGGGGGAGTGGGCTATGCTGAAAAGGTAATGCATCAATATGTTGAAAAGGCTCTTGAGATAATAAACACTATCAAAGATGAGGAGGTTAGAAAGTCTATTTTAGCCTATGTAGACTATGTGGTAAAGAGAGATAAGTAACACTGACTTATGCCTTGACCACTGAGGTATATATGATATTAAAACAAGCTATATACAGTTTAGATATTGACTGTATATAGCTTGTTTTTTGTTTGTATATGGTCTGAGGATTAGCCTTTTTTTCCTTTTAGTCTGCATGATATGCTTACTTTCCCGTTTCCTTGTATTCTATCTAAAAGCTTTCCATTCTTGTATATTTCAAGAGTTATTAGCACTGTTTTGTTATCACAAGACGCATCTAATCCTGCAAAGTAATTCTTTGTTTTATATGAATGCTCCCAATTCTCTTTTATTATTAATTCTCCACCTTTGTAAGGAGAAATTATTATGGGTACTCCTGGTGTATTTGTATAAACCTTTCTTATTACATTGACTTCTACATATCTTAAATCTGTGTAATCTTCGTTATCACAAGATTGTAAGAATAATAGCGATGTTATTACTAAAATAATGTATTTTCTCATGGTGTTAGTTATTATTTTACATTTAGCGCGAACTCTACTATTCCTGTGTTTTCTGTGCACGAAGTGCATAATAACAGTGATAGTGAACATAAATAAAAAAGTTTTTTCTTCATATTTATTTTCTATTTAAAGTTCTTTGGCAAAAGTATTATTAGTAATTAGCCTATGGAATACCTAATATGTGTTATTTTTATATTGTTATATCATTATTTCTTGTTATCAGTTTAGCTTGTTTTCAGGGTATATATTCTCTTATTGCACACTATATATAGTCTAGTTTCAAATTATATATTATTTAGAAATCAGTTATATATAGTTTAGAAGTCTGTTGTGTATGGTTTGCAAATCGGTTGTAGATAGTTTATAAAGATGTTATTATAGAATTGTTTCAGACTGCATATTACTTTGTTTGCACTCATATATTGTCTTGGGCGAAGAGTGTTATCGTCTTGCACCTATTGAAATACTTGTTTTGCCTTTATTAGCTTGATTTTAGAGCCATTGTGTGTTTGTGTGCGGAATACGTCAAAGAGTAAACAAAAACCGCTGAAAAAGGGTTTTATGCCTTAATCAGCGGTGTTATGTTGTTCAGTGTGTACTGCCTTAGTCTGTTAGAAGAACTTTGTTTCTTCGCCTGTTATTTCAGAAAGAAGCAAGTTAGCAAGTCTGCTTGTTCCCAAACGGAATAGCTCATTGTTTAACCATTCTTCGCCAAGAACCTCTTTCACTATTGTGTAATACACAAGTGCATCGTGTACAGTGTTTATTCCTCCTGCCGGTTTGAAACCAACCTTTCTGCCTGTTGCCTTATAGTATTCTTTTATTGCCTCACACATAACGTATGCTGCCTCCGGAGTAGCTGCAGGTTGTTGTTTGCCAGTAGATGTTTTGATGAAGTCTGCACCTGAATACATAGACAAGATAGATGCTTTCTTAATGTTTGTTGCAGTTGCTAAAGCTCCAGTTTCAAGAATAACTTTTAGATGAGCATCTTTACATACGTCTTTAAGTTCTGATATCTCGTCGCAAACAGTAGTATAGTCTTCGTCAAGGAACTGACCTATTGAGATTACGATGTCTATTTCGTTGGCTCCATCTTTTATAGCCAAATGAGTTTCTGCAACCTT
This sequence comes from Bacteroides sp., assembly GCA_030529405.1. Taxonomy (GTDB): domain Bacteria; phylum Bacteroidota; class Bacteroidia; order Bacteroidales; family Bacteroidaceae; genus JAUMWZ01. Next base: position 12,713 of record JAUMWZ010000008.1, read on the forward strand.
CACTTCAAGGAAAGTCTGTGATGATGGGAAACCAGCCGATACACAAGCTATGTTTACATCTTCTACTGTCAGTGTTTCTTTTGCTATCGATGCAAAGTTAGGGTATACACACACTGCCGCCACGTTCTTTAAGTCTGGATATTGACTGTCAAACTCATTAACCTTGTCTACAAACTTCATAACGCTGCGAACACTATCTGTGCTGTTCAATGTTGTAAGGTCTATGCAGTTAAACATTAACTTCTTTACTTCAAGTGTGTTGTTTTTCTCCACTTTTTCTTCTATCAACTTCGCAACCTTAGCGTTTACTTCGCTGTCGCTTAGGTTTACATTATACTTAGAAAGTACTTCTAAGTATCTTTCTTGATTACTGCTAAACTCTTTCATTATCTATTAGTTTTGAATTATTTATATGTCTTTCTTTATCTCTTTTTGTTTTCTTGCCGATGCTTTTCTTTAGTGCTTCCTCCAAGTCTACTCCCGTCTGGTTGGCAAGGCATATCAACACCCACATAACATCTGCAATTTCTTCCTCTATGTTGTCTTTTTCGCCCTTCTTAAATGATTGGTCGCCATATTTTCTGGCTATTACACGTGCCAACTCGCCAACTTCTTCTGTCAGTATAGCCATATTTGTCAGCTCGCTGAAGTATCTCACTCCGTATTGCTTAATCCAATTATCTACTGCTTGTTGAGCCTCTTTTATCGTCATAGCTATTCTCTGTTTTTGCTGTCAATACATATAGTTACGGGGCCGTCATTAGTGAGATTTATCTTCATATCTGCTCCGAAAACTCCCGTTTTAACCTCTTTGTTGATGAGTTTGCTCATCGTTTGGCATACTGACTGATATAATGGTATTGCTGTGTCGGGCTTTGCTGCACGGATAAATGATGGTCTGTTGCCTTTCTTTGTAGATGCAAACAGTGTGAACTGGCTTACAATCATTATCTCGCCATCTATGTCTTGCACAGACTTGTTCATCAATCCTTGTTCGTCCTCAAATATTCTCATCATAGAACATTTATTGCACAACCAATCAATGTCCTCTTGTGTGTCTGCACTCTCTATTCCCACAAGTATGAGCAAACCTCTGCCAATCTCCGAATACTTATTTCCGTCTATAGTAACAGATGATTGCTGCACACGCTGAATAACCATTCTCATTGTATGTAAACTTTTTATGCTATGCAAAAGTAATAAATAAAGGGGCAAAGCGGTAATTGTTTCTGATATAAATTGGTTTAAGTGGGGTAGGAGGGTGTGTTTATCGGTTTTGCAAACTCTTATTACTTTGTTTTTACACTATATATGGTTTGAAAACAGACTATATACAGTTTGTTTCTTAACTGTATATACTTTCGAATAGGACTGTGTGTGCATTACTCGGTTAGTGAGCTTGTTTCTTGGAACAATACAGCCTTATTCCCTTGTTATAGAATGTGTTATGGGTGTTTGAGCTTGATTCTTTGGTGGCGAAATGTTACCACTTGTTTTCGTTGTAATACTCTCTCAATCACTTACTTGTCCTTGTTGTTGCTGGCGAAAAAGTTTACAATGATTTCAGCTTTATGTTTGCCAACGGCTGACGTAAGTTCCTCTTTGCTTGCGTTGTGTATGCCTTTTACACTCTTAAACCTCTTCAGAAGTGTTTGCTTAGTCTTTTCTCCTATTCCGCTGATGTTGTCAAGCACTGACGCTGTTTGTCGTTTCTCTCGCTTTTGTCTATGGAATGTTATTGCAAAGCGATGCACCTCGTCTTGAATGTTTATAAGCAACTTGAAAAGTGGACTTCTTTGCTTTATCATTATGTGTTGTGGAGGAAAGCCGTAAAGCATTTCAGAGGTGCGGTGTTTATCGTCTTTTGCCAAACCTGCTATTGGTATTGTTATGCCTAACTCACTTAACGCCTTGCGCGCGCATTCCATTTGTCCTTTACCACCATCAACAATCAACAGATTGGGTAGAGGCTCGTTATGCTCTATAAAGTGGCTGTATCTTCTTGTTATTACTTCTCGCATAGTAGCATAGTCGTCTGCCCCGACAACAGTCTTTACATTATATTTGCGATAGTCTTTCTTTGACGGTTTGCCATGCTTGAATACCACGCAAGCAGATACTGCATCGGTGCCTTGTGTGTTAGAATTGTCGAAACACTCTATATGCATAGGTAGGGAAGGAAGTTTGAGTGCCTGCTGAAGTTCCTTCAATATGCTTGTGTTCTTTTGTTGTGGATTGAGCTTTTCCGCTTGTTTCAGTCTGTCGTACTTATATTGCTTTACGTTCAGCTGTGACAGCTCAAGAAGTTTGCGCTTATCGCCTCTCTGCGGAATTGTGAACTCCACGTTGTTAAGCTCTATATCGGGAATAAATGGTACGATAATCTCTCTCGAGTAGCTTTTATATCGTTCTCGCATCTCTACTATACCTAATCCGAGCAGTTCCTCCTTGCTCTCGCTTAGTTTCTTCTTATATTCGAAGGTGTATGCTTGGTTTATAGCCCCGTTTGTTATGTGTAGGTAGTTTATGTATGCACTGTCTTCGTCATCTTCCTCTATGCTGAACACGTCAAGATTAGTGAGCGTGGGGCTTACAACCTCTGATTTTGCTCTGTAATTCTCTATCAACTCATATCTCTCCTTGACCTTTTGAGCCTCCTCAAACCTTAGTTGTGAGGCATATTCTTCCATTTCTTCCACTAGTTTCTGAGATATTTCTTTGGTGTTTCCTCTTAATATCTCTCTTACTTCTGATATGTTTTTAAGGTATTCTTCTTCTGTCTGCAAGCCAATACAAGGTGCTTTGCATCGCTTTATGTGATATTCTAAGCAGGTTTTGAACTTTCCTGCCCTTATGTTCTCTGGTGTGAGATTGAGTTTGCAGGTTCTTATAGGGTATAGCTTTCTTATGAGTTCAAGCAAAGCCTCCATACTGTGTATGTGGGTGTAAGGTCCAAAATAGTTTGAGCCGTCTTTAACTATGCGTCTAGTCTTAAAAACTCGTGGAAAAAACTCCTTTTGAATGCAAATAGATGGATATGTTTTGTCGTCTTTCAGTAGTACATTATACTTTGGTTTGTGCTTTTTTATTAGGTTGTTCTCCAATAAAAGCGCATCTTCCTCACTATTTACTACTATGTATTTGATGTCTTCTATCTTGCTAACGAGTATGCTCGTCTTGCCAGCTCCGTGTTCCTTGCTGAAGTATGAATATACTCGCTTTTTTAGGTCTTTTGCCTTGCCTACGTATATGATAACCCCCTCCTTGTTGAAGTATTGGTATATGCCGGGCTTGTTAGGAATGCTCCTAACTATCTCTTTTAGCCTTTTTATCCTGTCTTTTTTACTTTCTTCTTTGTCTGTCATTTTGATGATGGGGTAGAGGGTTATCTCTTTCTGTAAGTCTTTATTTAGCCATAAAGTTAAGTCTTCTTACTCTATTTATAAACTATATACAGTCTTTTTTCAAACTGTATATAATCAAAA
>JAUMWZ010000008.1:16297-21471 GCA_030529405.1 Bacteroides sp.
TGTGTTGTATATGCTTTGTTTGTTATAAAAAGTACGTCCTTTTTATAATCTCATATATGTTGTTTGTATGTTATGTGTGTTTGGTTTATGTGCTGTGTATGTTTTGTGTTGAAACATAGTATGGTTTTTCCCCGAACCGTATTTATTGCAGTTTACGGCAAAGAGTAGCTGTTTTTTAGTGATGTATTATCTGATTTTTCGTTCAGTTTCTACTTTGTCGATATTCTACATGCATCAAAGGTAGGGGAGTGATGCTTCTCATACGTATAAAGAAAGAGCCACTTGTTGCATATAGTTGCCTTGTTTGGCAATGCTACAAATGGCTCTTTTATGTCTTATAGAGATAGTATAGACTCTATTTCTACATCTTCTCCAAATATATCTTTTCCTTTTAAGTCTTTAAGCTCTATAATGAAATTAACGTATATCTTTTTAGGCTTTAGCTTCTTTACTAGTTCACACGCTGCTTTCATTGTCCCGCCAGTAGCAAGTAGGTCGTCGTGTATCAATACTACATCGTTTTCGTCCAAGGCATCTTTGTGTATCTGCACAGTGTCTTTACCGTATTCCTTGTCGTAGCTTTCTTCTAAAGTCTCTGCAGGTAGTTTGCCTGGTTTTCTAATAGGAATAAATCCTGCATTAAGTCTTGTTGCCAAGATAGGACCCATTATAAAACCTCTTGACTCAATACCAACAACCTTTGTTATCCCTCTGTCTTTGTACATTTCGTACATTTCGTCCGAGAGTGTTCTCAAACACTCAGGGCTTTTGAATAGAGTAGTTACATCGTAAAAGAGTATTCCCTCTATCGGAAAGTTAGGAATTTCCCTGATGTTTCTTCTTAATAGCTCTTTACTCATTTCTTATTTATGGTTTTATTTTACTATTCTTTTGTTGATGTTTCACGTGAAACGTGGAGCCTTTTCTTTTTATCTGCCACATAAAACTAGTAGCACATTTATGTCGCTTGGCGATACTCCAGGTATTCGGCTTGCTTGTGCTATTGTTTCAGGGTCTATCTTTGCCAACTTTTGTCTTGCTTCTGTTGAAAGCGATTGTAATTCATCGTATTTGAATTTACCCTTAATTTTGATGCTTTCAAGCCTTGTTAGCTTGTCGGCTATAATCCTTTCCCTTTCAATGTAGCCACTGTATTTAATCAAAATCTCTGCCGCTTCTACTATTTCTTCCTTTCGTGCGGTTTCATTTTCAATAGCTTTTTCTATCTCTTCGTTAAACAAAGGCAAGCTAGCTCTTATATTTTCTATGTTTGCTTGTGGTCTGCTTAGAATGTCAATCAGCTTAACTCCCTGCTTGAGTGGTGTAGTTCCAATCTTTTCTAGTGCATCGTTTACTTGCTCTGGCTTCACAGAATAAGTCTTGGCAAACTCTACTATCCTTTTAATTGCTTCTTCCTTGCTCTTCAAAAGGTCGTATCTTCTTTGGTCAGCCAAGCCTATGTTGTAGCTCTTTTCTGTTAATCTCATGTCCGCATCGTCCATTCTTAGCAGGATTCTGTATTCAGCTCTCGAGGTAAACATTCTGTATGGCTCATCAACTCCTTTTGTGATAAGGTCGTCAATAAGAACACCTATGTATGCTTCATTCCTTGCTAAAGTGAATTCCTTGCCTCCATGAGAATTTATGTGTGCATTGATACCGGCTGCAATTCCTTGTCCTCCGGCTTCTTCATAGCCCGTTGTGCCATTAACCTGCCCTGCAAAGAAAAGATTCTTTACTATCTTAGATTCCAAAGTGTGTTTAAGTTGTGTCGGGTCAAAGAAGTCATATTCTATTGCATATCCAGGTCTGTAGATTTCAACATTCCTAAATGCTGGTATCTTTCTTAATGCTTCTAATTGAATGTCCATTGGCAGAGAAGAAGAGAAACCATTAAGATAAAGTTCTTGAGTGTTTTCTCCCTCCGGTTCTAAGAATAGTTGGTGTTGTCCTTTTTCTGGGAATGTAACTATTTTAGTCTCTATGCTTGGGCAATATCTGGGACCTATGCTTTGAATTTGTCCATTGTATAGCGGCGATTGAGATAGCCCTTCTCGCAAAACGCTATGAGATTCCTCGTTAGTGTAGCATGTCCAGCATTGAAGTTGTTTGAGGTGTCGTACGCTTGTGTCTAAGAAAGAGAACTTATGAAAGTCATGTTCTCCGTCTTGTATCTCCATAAGACTAAAGTCCACACTTCTTGCATCAATTCTCACTGGAGTACCAGTTTTCATTCTGTCAAATTTAATTCCGTGTTGTATGATTGACTCTGTCAGCATATACGATGCTGGGTCTGCCATACGTCCACCTGGTATTTGACATTCTCCTATGTGCATTAGTCCGTTTAGGAATGTTCCTGCAGTTATAATTACTGTTTTTGCTTGGAACTCAACCCCCCAAACTGTTTTTAATCCTACTACTTCTTTGTCTTTTACGATTAGTTCTTTGACTGTGTCTTGCCATATATTTAGGTTTGGAGTGTTCTCTAATATATTTCTCCATGCCTCAATAAATCTCGTTCTATCGCATTGTGCTCTCGGACTCCACATAGCGGGGCCTTTTGAGCGATTAAGTATTCTGAATTGTATAGCTGTTTGGTCTGTTACCAGTCCCATTTGTCCTCCAAGCGCGTCTATCTCTCTTACAATCTGTCCTTTAGCTATTCCACCCACTGCTGGATTACAGCTCATTTGCGCTATTTTGTTCATGTCCATTGTGATTATGCAGGTCTTCGAGCCAAGTCTTGCTGCCGCCACTGCTGCTTCACAGCCAGCGTGTCCTGCTCCAATCACAACTACGTCATATTTGAATGTCATAAATCTTTTATTTGTCTAGTCTCTGCAAAGTTACTAAAAAGTTGTAAGCTATCATTCACTCATGAAAGTTCTTGTTGTGTAAGATGCTTTTATGTTCTTTTTGAGCTAAGTTTTGTTGTTAGCTTTATTATTGTGCAAATTTATATAACAAACTTACGCTGTTCTTTGTTCGTTGATGTTCAGTTAGATGGAGTTTTTGGGGCGGATAATAGTATTAGTCTTTCTTTTTTTGTGTTTTGTTGGTAGAAAAGGGCTGTGTATGATTGATTCCTTATTTGTATATAGTTTCCGAATTGGCTGTTTATAGTTTGCAAACAGACTGTATATAGTTTATAAGTCAGTTATATACGGTTTGTTGTTTCGTTCTGCAAGGCTAGAAAAAGTGTGGTTATTACGGTTGAAAGAGATTGTGTGTGGTTTGTTTCTAAATATGTCTTAGTTGTGTTATGTAAGAGCTTTATTTGCATGAGCTTTATGCAAAGAAAAAGGGCGAAAAAAGCAACTAAAACTAAATGCTTCTTCCGCCCTAAGATTTTCTTTTTCTTTTTTTACCAGATGGCTAATGCTTCATTCTCTGCTCTTTCCATATTTGCCCTTGCTCCTTCTCCCTTATCTTCTATCCCGCACAAGTGCAAAACGCCATGAATTATAACCCTGTGTAGTTCTTCCCCGTAATTGGTTTTCAGTTCTTCCGAGTTAGATTTTACTGTGTCTATGCTTATAAACATATCTCCAGAAATAACATCGTCTTCCGAATAGTCAAATGTGATGATATCTGTATAATAGTCATGGTTCAGATATTTCTGGTTGATATCAAGGATGACTTCATCAGAACAGAATATGTACGTTATATCCCCACATTTTTTACCGTATTTAGACGCTATCTTTTTAATCCACTCTGATACTTTCCTTCTTTTAATGTTTGGCATCAGTGTGCCGTTGGTTTGAAAATGTATTGCCATCACACAGACTTTAATAGTAAGTTTACCCTTTTTATTGATGTAAATGAACAGAAACTGCCTTGTAGGCTTTCTGCGGTGCAAATATATCATATTTTATAAATCACTCACAATAGCATTAAATCTATTTTAGTGTATTGCACTTTTGTTTTATAATATATTGTAGTGTAAAGTGAATATTTTTGTATAATTACCTCTTATCCTTAAATAAAGTGTCTTTTAAGGCTTTATGCTTAGGTTCTGATTCATTAAAAGGTGTTTGAGCAATTATCTTTTTGTGGTTTGTGTACAAATAGGGTTTAATATGAAGTTATATTACTTCCTTTTTATCACTGCTTTAATAAAGATTGTATCTTTGTGCACTACTAAACTGTATATAGATTAGATGGAAGATAATAGTTTTGACATACACAATACGCAACGCCTAAACACAAAGGAGAAAGAGTTTGAAAATGCGCTCAGACCGCTTTGTTTCTCAGACTTTAGTGGTCAGGACAAGGTGGTTGAAAATCTTTCAATCTTTGTTAAAGCTGCCAAGATGAGAGGCGAGGCGTTAGACCACGTACTTCTACATGGACCTCCGGGATTGGGAAAGACAACTCTGTCTAACATTATAGCTAATGAGCTTGGTGTGGGGTTTAAGATTACGTCTGGGCCTGTGCTTGATAAGCCAGGCGACTTAGCAGGACTTCTGACAAGTTTGGAGCCAAACGATGTGTTGTTTATTGACGAAATACACCGCCTTTCGCCTGTAGTGGAGGAATATTTGTATTCGGCTATGGAGGATTATCGTATAGACATTATGATAGACAAAGGCCCATCGGCACGTAGCATACAGATAGATTTGAACCCATTCACTCTTGTTGGGGCTACTACTCGTAGCGGATTGCTGACTGCTCCGTTAAGAGCCAGATTTGGCATAAACCTTCACTTGGAATATTATGATGATGATGTGTTGAGCAATATCATACGCCGTTCGTCGTCGATATTAGATGTCCCGTGTTCAATCAGTGCTGCTGGAGAGATTTCTTCACGTAGCCGTGGCACTCCACGTATAGCTAATGCACTTCTGAGGCGAGTAAGAGATTTTGCTCAAGTGAAGGGCAATGGCTCGATAGATAAAGACATTGCCAAGTTTGCCCTAGAAGCGTTGAATATTGATAAGTATGGGCTTGACGAGATAGACAATAAGATTTTGTGTACTATAATAGATAAGTTTAAGGGCGGACCAGTAGGGATAACAACCATAGCCACTGCTTTGGGCGAAGACCCAGGAACTATTGAGGAGGTCTATGAGCCTTTCCTTATCAAAGAAGGTTTCTTGAAAAGAACTCCACGTGGTAGAGAAGCTACCGAAATGGCATACACACACTTGGGGCGGAAGCCTTACAGCGTGATG
>JAUMWZ010000204.1 GCA_030529405.1 Bacteroides sp.
GGAAGACTATATCAATACAAAGACAAATCAAGCTAAAGAACAAGCTGTAACCCTTGCTAATAATGCCGTTAATGGAGCCAAAGAAGAACTTAATAACACTCTTGATTCACGATTAGGCGGTAAGGAGTTTAGAAAGACAATAGACGCTACTGCTCTTGATGAAAACAGATTCTATCCAGTAATGATTTGGCTTAATGGTCAAAAAAGAAGTAAAATCACAGTTTATAGACCTTTAGGTTCACAGTATAATCGTAATAATTCTACGGTTCCCCCTTCTTACTCTTCTCATCAACAAGGTTTCTATACTAAATTAGTATGGGAAGTTACAGGTAGTGGTTGGGGAGCTGCACAGGAAAGTAGAGATATTATTAGTTATGAGAAAAACCTCCTTAAAGAGAATCAATGGGTTATTGGCGACTTAGGGCAGATTTATCAATTAAGTAGCGAAATTGTTTTTGTTAGAGGGGGAAGTAAATATGAATTCAAGGTTATAGGTTATGCTCAAGGAGGTTGGGTGTCGCAATTTTTCCCAGAAGGAACAGAACCTATAGAGTTATATCCTCATGGATTTACTTATGAACTTAATATCAAAAATAACATAGCCTACGGACAAATAGAGCAAGATAGACGTTCTTATTATGGGAATATAAACTTTCATGTTAGAGAAAGTGTTACAGAGCCCTCTACTCACTTAGATTCTGCAAAAAGAGAAATAGAACAACGCTATGTAGCAAAGAGCGTTCATTCAGCAGACATTGAAGCCACAAATAACAAAATTTCTCAGAAAGTAAATAGAACAGACTTTGACCAGCATTCTTCTATTTTAGCTCAACATAGTTCTCAAGTGTCTCAGCTTGCAGATAAGCTCCTTTTAACGGTAAGTAAAACAGAGTTTGATTCTTTAGGTAACCGGGTTGCTTCTGCTGAGAGCCAAATAGAACAAACGGCTAAATCAATAAATCTTAAGATTACTGAGAAAAACGCTGAGCAAGAAGAGAAAATTAAAGCCAGTTTTGGCATATCTGACAATGGTTTGAGCTTGCTTGGCAAGAAAATAGATATTTCTGGCTTGACTGTTTTTTCTGGACAGAATGAAAAAATAGAGTCTTATAAAACTGAGTCTAATGAGCTTTTTAGATCTGTCTTAAGTCTTTATGAAAGAGGTAAAACTATAGATGAGATAAGAGCTGCAATGGGTAATAAGACCCTCATCAATGGAGGCTATATAGATACTTCTCTAATTAACGTTGCTTCTCTTGTTGCTTCTAAAGCCTTTATAGACAGTTTAAGGACTAAGGAGTTTACTGCAGAGAGGGTCACTATTACGGGAGCCAGTAAGGTCGGTGCTTTTGACTTGATAAATAACAGCTTGTATTCTGATAAACCTTATGCTCACTTTATGGTGGAGAGTGATAGAAAGATGGCTAAAATGTCTCTTGCTATGTCAGAACCTGCTCTATATGGTAGGCATAGATGGGGAGTGGGTGTTTACGGAGAAACTTCTACAGCTTATCATATATCAGAGAAAACCAAAACAAGAGTAGCTTTTCGAGGTCGAGGAGGAGTTGCTTTTGAATCTTCAAGGCATGATTACTGGCGAATGCCAGGAGTCTTATGGTGTGGACGGGTAAATAAATGGGGTACAATAGAAGAGCAGTGGGGAGATGGCTTGTCGAGCGTTAGTGTTAGTAAAATAGGAACAGGCTTTTATAAAGTCTCTTTCTCCTCTAACGATGCTCCTCAGTTGTACTTTCCGTTTGTTATCACTTACTCAAATGAGTATTGGTCTACCGCTTGGATACAGGGGGTTGGTAGAGATAATTTCAATTATGAAACATCTGATACAGGACAGGGAAAAAGAGATATAGGAGCAATGATTGCTATCATGGGTGTACCTAGAAGAGAGATTTATTAACAAAAACAAAATATTAGTATGAAAAAAATCACATTAAAGAAGAACAATCTGTTGGTAAGCAAAGAGTTTACTGCAGAAGGTCAAGAGGTTGAAACAGTAAAGGGTCTGCTATATTCTCTTGTGTTGGACGAAGAACCAGTTGGAACTATATCTGTCGATGCTTTAGGGTATTTTACTATCTCGGGTAACATCTCTCCGGATAGAGTATCGGCTGATAGTTGGGTTAAGTTCTTGGATAACGACTTTGCCAAAATACTTCCAAACTTGAAAGTGGAAGAAAAGAAGGTTCCTGAAACAGCTGTGATGGAAGGAAGTCAATCTGAAGGGGTATAAAGAAAGCCCCAACTTCTTATAAAAGGAGCATCTCACCTCTCCTATATATAAATAACGGACGAACGCTTAAGTTGGGGCTTGTATGCCTTTGCTTATCGCATTC
>JAUMWZ010000205.1:0-1291 GCA_030529405.1 Bacteroides sp.
AATGCTTTTCTAGCCAAATCTCCTCCATTAAATGTTGGAGAAGCTTGATATAATCTCAGACGAGAAATAAATCCAAGTGCGGCTCCCTTAGTTGGTCTTTCAAAGAAGTTCAAAGATTGGTTCGCAGGGTCTTTAAGTCCTTTTAGAGACTTAGCAAACTCTTCACATATGTAGTCTACTGTTTCATCAAAAGTACTTCTTTCTTTATTGTAGTATTCAGAAGACTCATCAGTAGGAATAATCTCATCTCCTATTATCAAGCAAGGTCCCCAGTTTACGAATAGTATGTAGTAAGCATATCCTCTCATAAAGTGAACGTAAGAAACATACTCGTTCTTATCAGGCTCTGTCATATCGTGTACTTTATCAATATTTGCAAGCATTATATTACAACGTCTTATCGTTCTGTACATTCCATACCACAAGTTCCAGTTAGGGACATTCTCTTCATTTATTTTACCAACAGTAAACTGCATACCCCAGAATTCTGAAGTAGGCCAACGACCTGTTAGCTCATCTGAAGCAAACTCTCCTGGGAACCAAGAGTTCCCCCATATATTTCCTGCTTCAGGGAATCTACCAGGAACATTCCAAAGGTAACTTTCCGCATTTCTTTTGCTATAGAAGATAGAGTCTTCCTTAAAAGTTGCCTCAAAATAGTGGTCTACATCCAAGAAGTTACAAGAACTCAGAAGCGACACACTACTGATAGTAGCTATCAATATTTTAGTTATATTTTTTCTCATAAACAAAAGTCTTATTTTTTAGAATCTGAAATAGGCCTGCAATGTGTAAGTTGTTGGCAATGGATAAGCCGCACCATTAGCAGAAGCTTGTTCTGGGTCGAAGAATTTAACACCATCTATTGTGAATAAATTATTCATAACAAATTCTAAGTCTAAAGATGTCAGACCTGCTTTCTTCAACCAAGATTTATTCTTCAATCTATATTTAAATCCTAATTCTTGGAATCTTATAAATGAACCATCTCTCTTCCAGAATGTAGATATTTGTGAGTTATTTCCATTTCCACCGTATGACAATCGTGGGAATTCAACATCGTCTCTTTCTGTTTCTTTATTTCCAGAGTACCAAGATGGTGTCCATCTATTCTTTGGATTATTAGCAAGTTTTATAACATTTCCTCTTTCTCCATTATAGAAAGGAACCCAACCTGCTTCATTTCCTCCAAAACCAGATCTATAATATTCCACTCCTGCTGATCCTCTAACCAAGAAAGATACAGTCAAGTCTTTCCAAGTAAAGTCACCACCTATACCACCAGCAAATC
>JAUMWZ010000205.1:1301-2346 GCA_030529405.1 Bacteroides sp.
TGGGACGTGATTACCGTAAGATAAAGGAACTTTATCATCACTAGTGATTCTACCGTCACCATTCACGTCACGATACTTGATATCACCTGGACGTACAACACCAAATGTACTTTGGCTTGGACTAGTTTCTATATCTTCTCTACTCTTGAATAATCCTTCTGATATATATCCTCTTACTATACCGTGTGGCTTTCCTACTGCGCTCAAATAGTCGTAAGGTAGTTTATTTTCTTCAAAATAATCTACAATATTTTGAGAGAATGTATAGTTTGCTCTCACAGTGAAGTACATATCTTTGTTTATTTCGTGAGTGTAAGAAATGTTACCATCAGATCCATAACTGTGCATACGTCCAACGTTAGAGTAAGGACGAGTAATCATACCAATATAATCAGGTAGAGTAACACGTGGTTGGAAGATATTATCACGTTCGTCACGGAAAACATCAACAGTCATAGACAACTTACTTCCAAAAAGTTTCAAATCAACACCAGCATTGTACTTAGTTGCAACTTCCCAAATCAAGTTATCTGCACCTTTAACTTGCTCTTGTATACCACGTCCTCTATGTCCCCAGAATGTAGGTTGGTTAATGCTTATAAGAGTAAGATAAGGGAATCTTGTATTAGTAATTCTATCACTACCTACTTGACCTACAGATGCACGCAATTTTAAGAAACTAAGCCATGGCATTTTATTTTCCACCCACTCATAAGCTGTAGGAACCCAACCAATAGCTAATGAAGGGAAGAAACCAAATCTTTTACCTTTTTCAAATTGAGCAGAACCAGTATAACCGAAGTTAGCATCAACAAAATAACAGTTGTTATAGCCATAAGACAAACGTCCTGCTATATCTTGTCTGCGTGCTGGTATAGCAGCTATACCTAATCCGTCAGACCAAGATGAACTTTTATAATCTTCCATACTATACATAAGAAGAGCTGATGGAGAGTGTTTTCCAAAGCTTCTTGTCCAGTTAGCTCTAGCTTCCAATCTATATCTTCTATCTGTACTATTAGAGTTAGAATAACTCATTTGTCTT